>NZ_MUYZ01000555.1:0-2205 GCF_003013775.1 Micromonospora sp. MH33 | reverse complement strand
CGGGTGCGGCTCGACCCGGTCGCGCCGCGCAGCGCCACCGGCACCATCGCGGTGGGCGCCTCCGAGCCGGCCGCGCGGGCCGCCTCGGCCATCGCCGCGGCGGTGGGGAAGCGGTCCGCCGGGTCCTTGGCCAGGGCCCGGGCCACCAGGTCGCGGGCCTGGTGCGGAATCTCCACCGGCAGTTCCGGCGGCTCGTCGTCGAGGTGCCGGACCGCCACCTGGAGCGGGTTGTCGCCGGTGAACGGCGGGCTGCCGGTGAGGCAGCAGTAGGCGACCGCGCCGAGCGCGTAGACGTCGGTGGCGCCGGAGACCGGGCGCCCGGCGGCCTGCTCGGGGGCCATGTAGAGGGCGGTGCCGGGCACCGCGTTCGTGCTGGTGATGCTGGTCACGTTGGTCGACCGGGCCACCCCGAAGTCGACCAGCACCACGGTGCCGTCGTCCTGCACGAGCAGGTTGCTCGGCTTGACGTCACGGTGGACGATGCCGCGCGTGTGCGCCGCGTGCAGGGCCTGGGCCACCTGCGCCACGATCGACATGGTCTCGCCGACCTGGAGCTGCCCGGCCGCCTCGATCCGACGGGAGAGCGGCTCGCCCGCCACGAACTCCATGACCAGGTAGTCGGCGCGGCCGCCGTCGGGCAGCTCGTCCTCGCCGCAGTCGAAGACCTGGACCACGCCCGGGTGGCGCAGCGACGCCATGATGCGCGCCTCGGCGCGGAAGCGGGCGATGAAGTCGGGGTCGGAGACCAGCGCGGGCAGCAGGACCTTCACCGCGACCGGACGGCCGAGCACCAGGTCGGTGGCACGCCAGACGTCGCCCATGCCGCCGGTGGCGACACGGTCATCCAGGCGGTACCGACCGCTGAGTACGACGTCTGAGGACAGCACCCCCATACCGTACCCAGAGTGGCGGCGGAGTATTTCCCGCGATCTCTCCCGTCACGACCGGCGGGCGGCCCGACGGGGCTCGGCCGAACGGTCAGCCGCCGCCACGCCGAATGGCTGACCGTGACGGCGCGCGTACGATCGGCCAGGAATGAGCGCTCGGCAGTTCGTGTGTCCGGGTTCCGGCGTGGTGCACATCCCTGTTCACCGGCGCGCAGCGCCCTTACGGTGGCGTTCGTTACATCGACCCGCCGTGACCACGCGTTGAGAATTCTCACTCTTTTTCCGGTGGGCGGCACCTTGTCGAACCCACCCTCCGCTCCTAGCGTTGGCCGGGCTCCCGGCCGCCCCAGGACGCCGGTACGGTATGTCCGCCAACGGCCGTCCTGCGCGGCGGTGTCCATAGGCGCGCCCGCACCTCCCTGTGCTGGTGCGGATCAGGCCAGCGGGGGGCTGATGGTGCGGGTGGAGGTCCGGTCGTCCGACCGGGCGGGCGTCGGGCACACCGGCACCGGCGGGCGCCGGTCCGGGGAGTCGGCACGTCGGGAACGGCGGAACAATGACCGGTGAGCTGAACGAGGCGGTCGTCGCCGCTCAGGCGGGCGACGAGGCGGCGTTCCGCTTCCTCTACCGCAGCCTCCAGCCCGGCCTGCTCCGCTACCTCACCGCCCTGGTCGGCGCCGACGCCGAGGACGTGGCCTCGGAGGCGTGGCTCCAGATCTCCCGTGACCTGCCCAGCTTCACCGGCGGCGAGTTCCGCGCCTGGACGGTCACCATCGCCCGCAACCGGGCCATGGACCACCTGCGCCGGCAGCGGCGGCGGCCGGCCCTTCCGGTGCCCGTGCAGGCGCTCAGCGAACTGGCCGGGGACGCCGACACCGCCGAGCGGGCCGGCGAGACCATCGGCACGGAGAGCGCCCTGGCGCTGATCGCCAGCCTGCCGCGCCGCGAGGCGGAGGCGGTGCTGCTGCGCGCCGTGATCGGGCTCGACGCGGAGACCGCCGGGCGGGTGCTCGGCCGGCGGGCCGGCGCCGTGCGTACCGCCGCGCACCGTGGGCTGCGCCGGCTGGCCGGGATGCTGGAGCGCGCGGATCCCGACCGGTCGTCGGACCGGGCCGGGGGAGCGACGCCGCCCCGCCCCCGTGCCGGCCGCGGACGGCAGGCGCCGCAGGCGCCGACCGGGCGGAGTCGGAGCGCCTCCTCGACGCGGCCCGCGCCGGCACACCCGCCGAGTCGGGGGGCGACCCGCTGGCGCACCTGCTCGCCGCGGCGGCCGCCCCGGCCGACCCGGGCGAGCTGGCCGGCGAGGAGCAGGCACTCG
>NZ_MUYZ01000554.1:0-2240 GCF_003013775.1 Micromonospora sp. MH33 | reverse complement strand
CCGGGACCGCCGCGTCCGCCACCGCCGTCGCCGGCTGCGACGGCACGCCCGATCCCGACGGCGACGCCGACCGCGACGGCGCGCTGCGCTTCCCGCCCGGCTTCGGCTGGGGCGCGGCCACCTCGGCCTACCAGATCGAGGGGGCGGCAAAGGAGGACGGGCGGGGCGAATCCATCTGGGACACCTTCAGCCACACCCCCGGCCGCACCCGCAACGGCGACACCGGCGACGTCGCGGCCGACCACTACCACCGGTACGCCCAGGACCTCGACCTGATGCGCGACCTCGGGCTGCGCAGCTACCGGTTCTCCATCTCCTGGCCGCGCGTCCAGGCCGACGGGTCCGGCCGGCCCAACCAGCGCGGCCTGGACTTCTACCGGCGGCTCGTGGACGGGCTGCACGAGCGGGGCATCGCACCCATGGCCACCCTCTTCCACTGGGACCTCCCCCAGGCCCTGCAGGACGCCGGCGGCTGGGAGAACCGGGACACCGCCGAGCGCTTCGCCGACTACGCCGACGCGGTGTTCCACGCCCTCGGCGACCGGGTGCCGGTCTGGCTGACCGTCAACGAGCCGAAGACCGTGGTGCAGAACGGCTACCTCTGGGGGCACCACGCGCCCGGCCGGCAGGACCCGGCGGCGGCGTACCTGGTCGCCCACCACCTCCAGCTCGCCCACGGCCTGGCCGTCCGCGCGCTGCGCGCCTCCCACGTCGGGGGACGCATCGGCCCGGCGCTGAACCTGCACCCCTGCTACCCGGCCGACGACACCGCCGCGGCGGCCACCGCGACGCGGCTGTACGACGGCTACGAGAACCGGCTCTACCTGGACTCGATCTTCAAGGGCGCGTACCCGGAGGACGTGCTGGCCGACCTGGGCGCCGACAGCCGGATGGTCCGCGGCGTGCGGGACGGCGACCTGAAGATCATCTCCAGCCCGGTCGACCTGCTCGCGGTGCAGTACTACACGCCGATCTACGTCACCGGCCAGGGCGACACGGTCCGCCGGTGGCCGACCTCCGAGTCGGAGTGGCAGCAGATCTACCCCGAGGGGATGTACGACATCCTCACCCGGGTCACCCGCGACTACGGCCGGGTGCCGATCACCATCACCGAGAACGGCCTGCCCTGCCCGGACACCCTCGCCGCCGACGGCACCGTCGACGACAGCGCGCGGATCGACTTCCTCCGCGACCACTTCGCCGCCGCCCACCGGGCGATCCGGGACGGTGTGCCGCTGGAGAGCTACCACGTCTGGTCGCTGCTGGACAACTTCGAGTGGGCCGAGGGGTACGAGCAGCGCTGGGGCCTGGTCTACGTGGACTACCCCACCCAGCGCCGGGTGCTCAAGCGCAGCGCCCACTGGTACCGCGACGTGATCCGCCGCAACGGGCTGTAGACGGGCCGGCCCGGCCGGCGCGACGCCGGCCGGGCCGGGCTGGCCCCGCCCTCAGCGGGGCAACGCCTGCTGGAGTTCCGCCCGCAGCGCCGGAGTGAGCATCTCGCCGGCCTGCTTGGCCAGCCGCGCCATCTCGTAACCGACAACTCCGATGTCGGCGTCGGACCCGGCCAGCGTGGCCAGGATCGAGCCGTCCCGGATCTGCATGACCAGGAAATAGCCCCGGCCCATCTCGACCACGGTCTGCTTCACGATGTCGCCGTCGAACATCTGGGCCGCGCCGGCGGTGATGCTCATCAGCCCCGAGGTCACCGCGGCGAGCTTGTCCGCGTGGTCGCGGGGCAGGTGCGCGGAGATCGCCACGAGCAGCCCGTCGGAGGAGACCACCACGGCGTGGGCCACGCCCGGCACCCGCTCCGCGAACGCGTTCACCAGCCAGCTCAGGTCCCGTGCCTCCTGGCTCAACGTCGTCACTGTCGTCGTCCTCCTTCATCGCGCGGCAGGTAGATCTCGGTGGTCTCCTCGGCCTCCGCCCGCCGTACCCCGTTGTAGTAGCGGGCGAGCATGCCGCCGACCGCCTCCGGGTCCGGCTCGTGACGTGCGGACCGGTTCGGGCCGGCGGGCCGGGTGACCGCGGCGAGCTGGGCCATCGGTACGCGTACCGGCAGGCCCCGCTCGTTGGTGCCTCCGGTGACCGGCGTCGCGGCGGGCGGTGGTGTCACACCGAGCACCGCCGACGACGGGCCCTGGCGGCTGAACCAGCCACCGCCGGCCGGCGACCCGGCCGCCGGGGCGAGCACGTCCTCGGCCCGGCCCGGCACCGGGCGCGGCCTCGGCACGGCC
>NZ_MUYZ01000553.1:0-2242 GCF_003013775.1 Micromonospora sp. MH33 | reverse complement strand
CGGCGAGGCCGCGGCCCAGCACCGCGGCGGTCGCCCCGCCCCGGGCGCGCAGCAGCGCGTACTCGCCCTGGCGGCGGCGCGCGGCGAGGCGGGCGGCGAGCAGGATCAGGCCGGCCAGCGTGGCGAGCAGCCCGGCCGCGATGACGGCGAGCAGCGTACGGGCGGCGGCGAGCGACTGGGCGAACTGGCGCAGGGGGATGTCGACGCCCTGGGTCAGGGTGAGCCCGGCGGGGCGGGTCCGCTCCAGCGCGGCGAGCCCGTCTACCAGGGCGGTGAGCTGCGCGGGGGCGACCCGGTCGGGAGACACCCGGTAGCGCCAGGCGAAGCTGACCGGCCAGCCCGAGGTCGCGGCCCCGTCGAACCCGGCCTCGGAGGTGTAGCCGACGGTCAGGAAGGGCTGCCCGTCGCTCGTGGGCGCGGCGATCCGCAGCATCGACGGCAGCGCGTCCCAGATCCCGGCGTGCGGGTCGGTGGGCCGGAAAACGCCGACCAGGGTCAGCGTGCGGCGCCGTACCGGGTTGCCGTCCTGATCGAGGATGGACAGGGCGAAGGTGTTGCCGGCGCGGATCCCGAGCGGGCCGGCCACGGTGTCGGCGAGGGCCACCTCGATGGCGTCGCCGGCGTCACGGCCACCGGCCGGCCAGCGCCCGTCGGCCAGGGTGGCCGCCTCGGGCAGCCCGGTCATGGTGCGCAGGCTGAGGTCGATCAGGCCCTTGTCGGCGCTCAGGGTCTTCCCGGTCAACCGGGAGAACCCGGTCTGCGCCGCGTACCACCGCTCGCCGATGGTCTGCCGCACGGCCGGAGGCATCCGCGCCTCGACGGTGGCCAGCTCGGCGGCGCGGGTGGCGGCGATCCGGGAGGCGGTCCGGGGCAGCACCTCCTGCTCGGTGGTGTACGTCAGGTCGCGCCGGGCCACCGGCTGGGCGGCCACGTGCTCCCGCAGCCCCTGCCCGGTGAGCCGGTCGGCGACCCGGGGCACCGCGGTGATCAGCAGCGCGGTGACCAGGGTCAGGACGGCGAGCAGCAGGAAGTGCCCCCCGTACGCCCGGACCCGCCGCGGCGCACCTGACGGACTCATCGTTCTCCCCCGATCCGGAGCTGTGCGGCGGACACCCGACGGCGGATGCCGGTGGTGATGAGGGCGGCGAAGGCCAGCGCGGCCAGCAGCAGCCCGGCGGCGGTCAGGCCGACCGGCGACCACGGCACGGTGAACACCGCCTCGGGCACCGGCCGGCCGGCGGCCGGGGTGAGGATCACCAGCGGCACCATGGTGGCCGCGACGCCGGCCCCCACCAGCAGTCCGACGCCGACGCCGATGCCGGCCAGGAACGCCTGCTCGGCGAGGAGAGCGCGGGCCAGCAGCCGGGCGTTCGCACCGAGCGTGTGCAGCACGGCGAACTCCGCGAGCCGGTGCCGGGTGGTGGCCCAGACGTCCACGGCGAGGCCGACGAGGGCGAGCAGCACCGAGCCGAGCGCGGCGGCGAGCAGCCCGGTGCGGGCCCCCCGCCAGTACGGGTCGCGGGCCGCCTCCGCCGCCACCTGCCGCCGGTCGAGCAGCGTGGTGCCGGCGAACCCGGCCAGGTGCTCGGCCGCGGCGGCGTGGCCGCCCGCGTCGGCGCCCAGCCACCACTCGGCCACCGGGCGGATCGTGCCCTGCTGGCGTAGCAGCAGGTTGGTGGCGGCGGGCAGGTCCAGCAGCACCCCGTCGGCGGCGGTGCCGGGTACGGCGGCCACCTGGCCGACCACCTTCACGGGCAGTGACACGCCGGACAGCGGCAGGTCCACGGTGTCGCCGGTGCGGACGTTCAGCGCGGCGGCGGCGCCGGGGGTGACCAGGGCGGGCACGGGCGGGTCGTCCGCGGCGGGCACCACGGCGAACCGGGACGAGGGTTGGCGCGCGAACTGCAGGGCGCCGTCCGGCAGGTCGATGCGGTGGATGACGTCGAGTCCGGTCCCGGCGACCCGGGCCGGGCCTCCCGGCCCCTGGGCCGTGGTGATCCGCCAGCTGCCGTCGACCGGCAGCGGCAGTGGCGCGCCGCCGGCGTCGGTGAGCCGGAGCCCGGCGATCTGCAGCTGGTAGGTGAAGCCGACCGCCGCGCCGCCGTCCGCCAGTGGCACCCGCCAGGCGGCGCCGGTGTCGGTGGTGAGGAACGCGGACACGGCCACCTGCGGGGTCTCGAACGGGGTGTCGACCGGGGCGCGGACGGTGCCGGCGAGGGTGTGCGCGCCGGCCGGCAGGACC
>NZ_MUYZ01000552.1:0-2256 GCF_003013775.1 Micromonospora sp. MH33 | reverse complement strand
GCGGCGACGGGCCCGCCACCCCCGGCGCCGGCCTCGGACCGCCCGGGCTGCGGGCGCGTGCCGAGTCGGTCGGCGGCGCCTTCCACGCCGGCCCGTGCCCCGAGGGCGGCTGGCTGATCCGCGCCGAACTGCCCGCCCCGGAGGACGAGGCGGAGCTGCCCTGACGGCCCCCGGGCCTTCCGTGCCGGCGGCGGCCGACCTAGAGTGAGGGCGGCGACCGCGAGGTTGCCGGTGACCCGGCGGGAGGCGCAACCCGGCGGGCCCAGACGCGAACGCGTCCACCGGTGCCGTCGTGGCCGCCCGCACCCGGTCGCCTCGCCCCGGTCCGCTACGGAATCCCCCCATCACGACAGGGGAGAAGGACAAATGGCGCGACCCATCACGCTCTTCACCGGCCAGTGGGCCGATCTTCCGTTCGACGAGGTCTGCCGGCTCGCCGCCGAATGGGGGTACGACGGCCTGGAGATCGCCTGCTGGGGCGACCACTTCGAGGTCGACAAGGCGCTCGCCGACGAGGCGTACGTGGACCGCAAGCGGGCCACCCTCGCCAAGCACAACCTCCAGGTCTTCGCCATCTCCAACCACCTCGTCGGGCAGGCGGTCTGCGACCACCCGATCGACGAGCGGCACCAGGACATCCTCCCCGCCCGGATCTGGGGCGACGGCGAGCCGGAGGGCGTACGCCGGCGCGCCGCCGAGGAGATGAAGGACACCGCCCGGGCGGCGGCGAAGCTCGGGGTGAAGACGGTGGTCGGCTTCACCGGCTCGTCGATCTGGCACACCCTGGCGATGTTCCCGCCGGTCCCGCCGGCCATGATCGAACGCGGTTACCAGGACTTCGCCGACCGGTGGAACCCGATCCTCGACGTCTTCGACAAGGTGGGCGTGCGCTTCGCCCACGAGGTGCACCCCAGCGAGATCGCCTACGACTACTGGACCACCAAGCGGGCCCTGGAGGCGATCGGCCACCGGCCCGCGTTCGGGCTGAACTGGGACCCGTCGCACTTCGTTTGGCAGGAGCTGGACCCGGTCAACTTCATCTTCGACTTCGCCGACCGGATCTACCACGTCGACTGCAAGGACGCGAAGGTGCGCACCGGGGACGGCCGGCGCGGCCGGCTCTCCTCCCACCTGCCCTGGGCGGACCTGCGGCGGGGCTGGGACTTCGTCTCCACCGGCCACGGGGACGTGCCGTGGGAGGACTGCTTCCGCGCGTTGAACGCGATCGGCTACACCGGCCCGATCTCGATCGAGTGGGAGGACGCCGGCATGGACCGCCTGGTCGGCGCCCCCGAGGCGCTCCAGTTCGTACGCCGGCTCGCCTTCGACGCCCCGGCCGCCGCCTTCGACGCGGCGTTCAGCAGCAACCGGGACTGACCCCGCAGGCCCCCCGGGGCCGGCGCGGCCGGTCCCGGGGCGGCCCTCAGCAGGCGGCGAAGACCTGGTCGCTGACCAGCCGGGCGGCGCCGACCAGGCCGGCCCGGTCGTCGAGGTCGGAGAGGACGATCGGCATGCTGCCGGTGGCCAGCGGGGTGGAGCGACGGTAGACCACGCCCCGGATCTCGGCGAGCAGGACCGGCCCGATGCCCGGGGCCGCGCCGCCGATGATCACGATGGCCGGGTTGACGAAGCTGACCAGGCCCACCAGCACCTGCCCGAGCCGGCGGGCGGCGTCGCGGACCAGGGTCTGCGCGGCCGGGTCGCCGGCGGTCGCCGCCGCCGCCACGTCGGCCACGGTGAGCGCGCCCGCGGCGGCCAGCCGGTCGGCGAGCGCCGTCGAGCGCCCGGCCCGCGCGGCGGTCACCGCCTCCCGCACCAGGGCGGCATCCCCGCAGTACGCCTCGACGCAGCCGGTGTTGCCGCACCCGCAGAGCGGCCCGTCCTCGGTGAGCTGGAGGTGCCCGATGTCCCCGGCGCCGCTGGTGGCGCCGCGGTAGAGCGCCCCGCCGAGCACCAGTCCGCAGCCCACCGCGTCGCCCAGCTTCACGTAGAGGAAGTCGTCGAACGGCCGGCCGGTGCCGGCGTGCCGCTCGCCCAGGGCCATCACGTTGGCGTCGTTGTCCACCTGCACCGGGCAGCCCAGCTCGGCGGCGATGGTGTCGCGTACCGGGAACTGGTGCCAGCCGGGCAGCGCGGGCGGGGAGACCGGGGCGCCGTCGCGGACCGCGACCGGCGCGGGGAGCGCCACCCCGACGCCGGCCAGCCGGGCCAGCCCGGCCTCGGCCCGCAGCTTGCCGAGCAGCTCGACGGCCCGGC
>NZ_MUYZ01000551.1:0-2270 GCF_003013775.1 Micromonospora sp. MH33 | reverse complement strand
GGCCGGCGGTCCCCGCAAGGTCGCCCTGCTCCGCGGGCGCGGGCTCGACCCGGTGGTCGACTACCGCGAGCCGGACTGGACCGACCGGGTCCGGGCCGCCGTCGGCGGGGTGGACGTGGTCTTCGACGGGGTGGGCGGATCGCTCGCCCGGGCGGCCTTCGACCTGCTCGACCGGGGCGGGCGGATGCTCAGCTTCGGGCTGGCCAGCGGCGCCTGGGCGGACCTGCCCGAGGAGGAGGCCAGCGCTCGAGGCGTGACCCTGCTCCGCCCCGGCGGCACGCCCGACGAGCTGCGCGCCCTCACCGAACAGGCTCTCGCCGAGGGCGCCGCCGGCCGGCTCCGGCCGCTCATCGGGCAGCGCTTCCCGCTGGACCGGGCCGCCGACGCGCACGCCGCCATCGAGTCCCGGGCCACGGTCGGCAAGACCCTCCTCGACGTCCGCTGAGGGGCGGCGTCAGAGGTACATGCCGGTGCGGTGCTCCTGCGGCCGGCTCGGCTTGTCCCCCTCGCCGAAGAAGCGCTTGCCGCCGAACTCCCCGTGCAGCCGGTCGTCCAGCTCGTCGGCCAGCCCGGTCATCACCTGCACGGCGAGCATCAGGTGGGTGGCCTGAAAGTTGCGGCCGAACACCGGGATCGAGGCCCACACCGTGTCATCGGCGCAGTAGAGCCGGCCGATCGGCATCCGGTTGGTCAGCTCGGAGAGCTTCACGTAGAGACGCTCGGTCGGCTCGACCTCGGTCAGCACCGGGGAGAAGACGTCGACCAGGGGCGGGTTGTCGCGGACCCGGACGAATACCATCGCCGAGCCGGCCCGGATGTTGATGTCGCCGTCCGAGTCGACCTGCACCTGGTCGGCCTTGGACTTCAGCATGGTGGAGACGACCGTGCGTACCCGCTCCTCCAGGGCCAGCACGTCGTTCTCGCCGGCCTGGGCGGCAGCGGCGGCCGCCAGCGCCTCGTCGAGGTCGGCCTCCACGTCGCGGTCCGGGCCGAACTCGCCGCGCGCGGTGCCGAGCGGCTCCACCGGCAGCGGCTCCCCCTCGGCGTCGTGCACCAGGTAGACCAGGAAGGCGGGGTGCGGGGCGCCGTAGACGTCGCGCAGGGTGCGGGACAGCACTGCCGACAACCGGGTGGCCTCGTCGGCGAGGCAGTCCAGGCCGAACTGCTCGCCGGAGCCCTGCACCACGCCGGGCGGGGACCAGCCGAGCGCGATCATGTCGGCCACCGCGGCCCGGTCGAGCCGGTAGCCCTGCGGCAGGGTGGCGTTGCCGACCGCCCGGGCCGAGAGGCCGCCCTCCTCGCCGGCGTCCACGCTCACCGAGTAGACGGCGTCCCCGGTGCCGGAGGCGGTCGGGTCGAGCGTGACCTCCAGATGCGCGCCGGCGGGCAGGCCCCGCAGCCGTTCGGCCAGCGCGCGGGCGAACTCCCGCCAGGCCTCGGTCACCTTGGCCCGCAGGTCGGCCGTGGTCGGCTCGTCCAGCAGGACCGACTCGTGCTGCTCCGGCGTCGCGCCGGCGGGCTCATCGGCCGGCGCCGAGGGGTGGTCTGCCGTCATGATCGCCTCCGTCCGTCCTCGCCACCCTACCCACGGGCAGTGGGGGTCGAATCACCCCGACCGGGATCGGACAGCGGCCCGCGGAGTGCTACCCGGCGGGAGCCGTCCCGTCCAGCTCCACCGGCCAGGTGCCGGCCAGCGCGCTGAGCCGGGCGGCCGCCGCGGCCGGTTCCGCGCCGCGCCCCACGGCCACCCCCAGGAGGTACGCGCTCACCGGCGCTCCCGGCCGCAGCACCTGGTGCGCCACGTCCTTGGCCAGGTCGAGCACGGCCGGCACCGGCACCTCGGCCGGGTCCAGCCCCAGCTCGGCGCAGGCCGCCGTGACCCAGTCGTCCATCACCGTCATCTCGTCCACTCCTCGACCCGGCGTACGTCCTCGTCAGTGTCGCAGTCGAACCAGGGCGGTGGCCCGGACCCCGACCACGACACCTCCCGCACGGTCGTGCCGGCCAGCAGCCCACGCACCGGCGCCCCGTCGACCGTCCCGCCGCGCTCGGCGGCCAGCCGGTCGAGTGCCGACCGCAGCGCACTTACCCGCCACACCGCGCAGAGTTGCTGCCGGCGGCCGTCGCCGTCGACGTAGCAGGCCACTCCGGCGGTCGAGCCGTCGAGGGCGCCCCGCAGCTCGGCCACGGCCGCCGGGGTGAGCAGCGGCAGGTCGGCCGCGAGCAGGGCGACGGTGGCCGTGCCGGGGTCGAGCCGGGCCAGCCCCGCC
>NZ_MUYZ01000550.1:0-2274 GCF_003013775.1 Micromonospora sp. MH33 | reverse complement strand
GCTGGTCCGCGCGGTCGCCGCCCGGGTCCGCGCCCGGGTCCGCCCGCTGTGGGCCCCCGAGCTGGCCGCGCTGGGCAACGACGCGGCGGCCCGCCGCCTGCGCGAGGCCGCCGCCGTGGTGCGCGCCAACGGCCCGGCCGTGCTGCTGGTCACCGACGTGGAGGCGATCGCGCCGGCCGACGAGCCCGGCCCGCTGGCCACCGTGTTCCGGCAGGTGGTCGCCGAGACGGTCCGGGCCGGGGCGGCGGTGGTCTGCACCACCGGGCGCCCCGAGGCGGTGGATCCGGCGCTGCGCGCCCCGGACCTGCTCTCGCTACGGATCACCGTGCCGCTGCCCGACCCGGCGCTGCGCCGGGAGCAGCTCACCGTGCTCACCCGGCAGGTGCCGCTGGCCGACGACGTCCGGCTGGACGAGGTGGCCGCCCGTACGCCCGGGTTCGTCGCCGCCGACCTGGCCGCGCTGGTCCGGGAGGCCGGGGTGCGGGCGGCGCTGCGGCAGAAGGCGGCGGAGACGCCGACCGTGGCGATGGCGGACTTCACCGCCGCGCTGGAGGTCGTCCGGCCGACCACGATGGCCGCGTCCACCCTGGAGCTGGCCTCGGTGACCCTGGACGACGTCGGCGGCCTGCACGAGGTCAGGCAGACGTTGACCGAGTCGGTGCTCTGGCCGCTGACCTACCCGGACACCTTCGCCCGGCTGGGCGTGACGCCGCCGCGCGGGGTGCTGCTCTACGGGCCGCCCGGCTGCGGCAAGACCTACCTGGTCACCGCGCTGGCCGGCTCGGGCCGGGCCAACGTGCTGTCGGTGAAGGGCGCCGAGCTGCTCTCCAAGTGGGTCGGGGAGAGCGAACGCGCGGTCCGCGAGCTGTTCCGCCGGGCCCGCGAGGCGGCGCCCACCCTGGTCTTCCTCGACGAGGTGGACGCCCTCGCCCCGGTCCGCGGCCAGGCCACCGACGGGGGCACCACCGACCGGGTGGTGGCCGCCCTGCTCACCGAGCTGGACGGGGTGGAGGCGCTGCGCAACGTGGTGGTGGTCGGCGCGACGAACCGGCCGGAGCTGGTCGACCCCGCGCTGCTCCGCCCCGGCCGGCTGGAACGCCTGGTGTACGTGCCGCCGCCGGACGGCCCGGCCCGCGGCGAGATCCTCCGGGCGGCCGCCCGGAACGTCCCGCTCGCGCCTGACGTGGACCTGACCGCGCTCGGCGCGGAGCTGGACGGCTTCTCGGCGGCCGACTGCGCCGCCCTGATCCGCGAGGCGGCCCTCGCCGCGATGCGCGAGTCCCTGGCGGCCAGCACGGTCACCGCCGCCCACGTCGAGACGGCCCGCGCGAGGGTCCGCCCCTCCCTGGACCCGGTCCAGCTCGCCCACCTGGAGGCATACGCGGCCACCCGGCGGTGAGTCGCCGGGTCAGTCGGTGGGCAGCAGGGGGCCGAGGGGGCCGAGGTCCAGGTTGAGGTCCTCGGGGGCCAGGCCGAAGTACTCGCGGAGCTGGGTCATCTGCTCCTCCAGCGCCATCAGCGTGGCGCCGACCCGCTCCACCTGCTCCTCGGTCAGGTCGCCCAGGTCGACCCGGCGCAGCGCCTGCCGTTCCATCAGCTGCCGGAGCAACTCGACCACGGTGAGCACCAGGCTGGCCAGCCCCCGCTCGACCGAGTCCTGGTCGACGGCGAGCCGGCGGTCCAGCGGCCGGACCCGGGGCGCCGTCCACCGCGGCTCGCCCAGGGCCGCCGCCAGGTCGGCCGCCTCGTCCCGGCCGGTCACGGCGCCGCCTCCGGCTCGGGCGGGGCGAGCGCGCCGACCGAGGCGATCAGCGCGCGCAGCGAGACGCGGACCAGGTCGATGTCCGCGATGGCCAGGGTGATGTCCCCGGTGATCACCACGCCGGTGGCGAGCACCCGGTCGAGCAGGTCGACCAGGGCCACCGGCCGGTAGCTCAGCGGGTCGTCGGCGCTGTTCGGCGCCAGCGTGGTCACGCCCATGCCGGCTCCGCCTCCGGTTCCGCCACGAAGGAGTACGGTGGCCAGGGCCCGGTCAGCTCCAGCCGCACCTCGGGGTGTCCCTCGGCCAGCTCGCGGGCCAGCGCGGCGAAGCCGTCCCAGCGGTCCCGGTCGACCAGGTACGCCCCGTTGAGCACCATGGCGGTGGGCGCGCCGGAGAGCCGCCGGTCCTGCGGGGCGTGCCGGCGGGCGGCGACCGCGTACCCGGCGAGGGCGGCGTGCACGGCGGCGGCCCCTTCGGCGGCGACCCGCTGCCCCTCCTCACGGGCGCTGAGC
>NZ_MUYZ01000055.1:0-29947 GCF_003013775.1 Micromonospora sp. MH33 | reverse complement strand
CGCCGCGCGGTCACGTACGAGATACCAGTTGCCGCCGCCCACTCCTTCAAATTCACGGCAGCAACTATAGCGCGCTAGATGTCGCTAAAGACCGCCGAGGCGCCAGCAGTTGTTAACCCCCCGGAATCGACCGGAGCATCTTTCCAACAGGAAATATGGGGCCTCCGGACGACCGCCGCAAGCACCTTGAAACGAGTGCCTCCCCGCCGCTGCTCGCGAGAAACAGGTAGTCGACTACTCGTGACCGCGCGGCCTGATCATGGTGAAGTCCAGCCGTGGGCTGCCGGGGAGCCCGTGGCGAAGGGATGACCGATGAAGATCCTCAGGCTCGGACACGTCGCGATCGTCGGCGGTGCGCTCGCCATGGTCGTGGCGTGTGGAAGTGACGGCAGTTCGAGTTCTCCCACGTCGGCGGGAACGCCGGGTACGGACGACTCTGTCAGTGCCGTAACCCAGGCGAAGGGCGACGAATGCGAACGGCTCACCAAGAGTGAGGTCAGCGAGGTGATCGGCCCGAACGACGGCGGCCAGCACGACTACCAGCTCGGCGGATGCGTCTGGACGGCGGCCTCCGCCAAGGACGGCCTCGCCGAGGCGATCCACGCGACCGTGCTGCCCAAGGCCCAGTACGAGGCAGTAGCCGAGATCGGGGAGCCGGTGAGCGGGTTCGGCGACGGCGCCACCTACGACAGCGGCTACGGCGAGCTGTGGTTCCCGTGCCGAAGCGGCGACTTCTGCGGGATCAAGGCGAACATCAACGACCCGGACAAACGCAAGGAGATCGCACTGCGGCTGGGCAAGATCCTGCAGGGCCATGTGTAGGCCCGTGAAGTAAACCAGCAAGGGCCGACTGGGCCCGCTGGCGCACTTCAGGGGAGCGTGATGACACGGATTCGGGGAGCCCTTGCCGCGCTGGCAAGGCGGCACCGCCCGAGATCAGTACCCAGGTGACGACGTACAGCGAATTCGCCGCCGCGGTCATCGACGCCAGGGGCAAGAGCATGGCCGAAGATCCCGCGGCCTACGCACGCCTCGGGTCAAGCCGAGAAGCGCGAAACGGCGATGCCGCCGGTGCCGGACTACACCGTGAAGCACTGCCCTGGGCTCGACGAACCGCTACCGGTGGAGGCGTCGTGAAGTCGTATAGAGGAGTTTGTACCCATGAGGCGCACCCGGACCCGCCCGCTACTGGCCGTCCTCGCCCTGGCCCTGGTCGCGCTCGTCGGCCTGGCCGCCTGCTCGGGGCCGGAAAACAGCCCCGCCGCTCCTGCCGTGGCGCCGCCCGCTACCGCGGCGAGCGAGGTGGCAATCGCAGCGCCGACCGAGCAGGCCACCGCAGCGCCGAGCCGGGCGATGACCGACCCCTGTTCGGTCGTGTCCAAACAGGAGGCGGAGGAATTGGCCGCCACGGAACTGCAGGACGCGGTAGCCGCCCCGGCGTCATGCACCTACACCGGGTCGGTCACCGGGCCGACCGCACAGGTGGAGGTCTACCTCGGCGATGGCGCGAAAAAGCAGTTGGACATCGATCGGCAGCTCGGCCACAAGCTGGACCCGGTGTCCGGCCTCGGTGACGAAGCCTTCATCGAAGACGGATGGATCTTTTTCAGCCAGTCCGGTGTCTGGGTGTCGATTCGTCTGCTGCGGCTCGACGATCCGGCGAAGTACCGCAAGCCGATGCAAGAGCTAGCTCGGATCGCGGCCACCCGAGTCTGATCCGGCGCTGTGGCGTACGCGGGCGGAAAGGGCTTGTGGGCAGATGCGTAGATGGATTGCGGCTGGTCTGGTCGCGGTGATGGTCGGCGTGTCTGGTTGCAGTGCCGGCCAAACCGGTGGCTCCGACCCGGCCCCGGGCAAGACTTCCGGCTACACCCTGGCCGGTACCGAACTGACCGAGAGCGAGTTCCGCTACGGCCTTGCCCCGCGGCCGCACATGGACGTCACCTACCAGCCGGACGTCGTCCTGGTCGAGGGTGGGGCGGATGCCGTCCGCTCGGTCACCGCCGACGGTCTGACCTGGACGATCGACGCCAAGGCGAAAGGGGCGTCGGAGCTGACCCCGGGGAAGGTCATGTTCGTGACCTCCCGTGGTGTCGGCCGGGTCGTCGCCGCCCAGCGCGCTGGCGACGCGATCGCCGTCACCATCGCGCCGGTCGAGTTTACCGAGGTCATCCGCGACGGGACCTTCGCCGGCGAGCAGCCCGTCGAGTTGGACAACGTCATTTCGTACAGCTCTGAGGGAGCGCTCTGGACCGATGAAGCCGCCGTCGCCGCGGCGGCACCAGCTACCGCGGCACCTGCCGCCGCGCCGGTCTCCGCCGGTGCGGCAGTGCGCCCCGCGGCGTTCACCGAGGGTGCTCTCGGTAAGGCTCCAGCCCCCGGAGCGGGGGACAAGGAACGGGTAGAAATGCCTCGCCCGGCCACCGGCGCGCCGAAGAACACCCGGTCCAACGGCTTCACCGTGGTGCCGAAGTGTTGCCGGGGTGGGGTGGGGGCCGACCTGACGTACGACGACAGCGAGATCCGGATCTTCGGGTCCTTCATGGTGCTCATGGACAAGCCACGGGCCCGGTTCCACCTAGCAGTCTCCGGCGGTCGGGTGACCGTAGCCGAACTGCAGGTGCTCGGGGGTAGCGGGCTCAAGATTGACATTGAGGGTGCCAGCAAGGTCGGCACCGCCCGACAGATCGACCGGCAGTTCACGGTCCCGGTTGACTTCAGCGTCCCGGTGGGACTTGTGCTGGGGGTTCCCTTCTCGTTCACGGTCACCCAGACCGTGCTCGTCAAGACCGCCTTCAGCGCCAAGGACGGCAACGTCAAGGCGGCCGGCGAGTACGCGATCAACGGTGCCGTCGGCTTCGGATACCGCGACGGATCGTGGGGCCTGCACAAGGTCCAGGGCCCGTTCATCAGAAGCAGCCTCATCGACTCGATCAGGGGCCCGTCGGTCGGCGCAAACGGGATTATACTGGCCTTCAAGACTCAATTCAGCATCGGATTCGGCGCGGCCGGTTTCTCCGTCGGGCTCAACGTCGCGCTGACCGTCTCAACCGGAGTCGCGCGGGGGTCGGCACTGGACCAGTTCTTCCCCGCCGCGCCAGGGACCAGGGACATCGGCTGTCGCGGTGCCAGCCTGACGATCGACATGAGCTACAACGTGGGCTACACGATCCCGGCGATCGTCGAAAAAGTGATCAACTTCTTCCTGCGGGTCTTCCGCGCCAAACCGATCCAACGCACAGGCGGTATCCCGAATCCTCCCAAGACCGAAAAGCTTTTCGGGGCGACCCAGTACGATCCACCCTCCTGCGCATCCTGACCGGCGCGGTGGGGGCGGGCTCGTCGGCCAACTGCCGGGCTGCACGGAGTGGCACGTGTTGGTGACAAGGTTTCGGAACCCGCCGCGAGAGAGGGGGGCGAAGCTCCATAGCCTGGCAAGATCCTTGGTCGCCAGATTGCACCGACGCCGTCGCCCTGCTCCGCGCGGTGTTCGCCGATGAGTCCCCCGGCCTGGCTGGCCGAGCTTCCCGCCGTGCAGACGCTGCGCGTGATGCTGGTGCAGAACTACCTGATCACCACCGATGTCAGGGGGCGGGAGGTGATCCGGCGGCGGGAGGCGGACACGGACGGTCTCCCGCCCGCCAGATCCCGGATCACGTCGCCGTACGACACCGACACCCGGTGGGCCGCCAAAGGCGACGACCTGTTCTGGAACGGCTAAAAGGTCCACCTGACCGAAACCTGCGACCACGAGACCAGCAGCGATACCGCCGGCGACGACGACCACGAACCCCGGCCGGCGCCGAACCTGATCGTCAACGTGGCCACCACCGCGGCCACCGTCCCGGACGTGAAAGCCACCACCGGCATCCACCAGCAACTACACGGCTGGCGGCGGCTGCCCGGCGACAGCAGACCAGCGACAACTGGCAGGACAAATACCGACTACGCGCCGGCGTCGAAGGCACCATCAACCAGGCCCTCGACATCACCGGCATCCGCCACGCCCGCTACCGCGGCCTCGCGAAAACCCGCCTCCAACACGTGTTCTCCGCGATCGCCCTCAACCTCGTCCGACTCCACGCCTGGTGGACCGAACACCCCCTACCAGCAGCCCGGACCAGCAACCTCCAACGCCTCGACCTGGCCCTCGCCGCCTGAACCAAATTCGGCAGCAGAGTCGCCGGGGTTGAGCGTCCGACTACCACCCGGTCGCGACCGAGCAGACGCCGGGACACGGCAGGTGAGCGGCCACCGAAGCCGCGCGGGCTGGACTGTCCATAGGGAATCACCCGATTCGGCGACCGCCCCCGGCCACCTACCGTCAGGCCCATGACGACGGATGCGCCGACGACGGCGCGCGGTGCCGGCCGCGACGGCAGGCCGGGCGGCGCCCGGCTTCGCCGCCGACTCGGCGGCACCGCAGCGCTGGTGTGCCTGCTCGCGGTGACCGCCGGGTGCGGCATGAGCAGCTCCGCCGGCTCTGACCCAACCGGCCGGCAGCACGGGTACGCGCCGAAGCCGGACCGGTCAGTGGCATATCAGCCGGACGTCGTGCTCGTCGCCGGGGGCGGCGACACCATCCGGTCCGTGAGCCGGGACGGTTTCACGTACGTGATCGACGGTGCCGCCAAGGGCGCCCGCGACCTCGTCCCCGGGAAGATCATGTTCGCCACGAGCGAGGCACTCGGCCGGGTGGTGCGGGTGGAGCCGACGGGTGGCGACCTGGCCGTCACCCTGGCCCCCGTCGAGTTGACCGACGTGGTGCGGGACGGTCACTTCACGATCGACCAGGCGCTCGATCTCGAGGCGCAGACCTTCAGCCCATTGCCCGATCTGCTGGGGGAGACCACCGACGCGCCCGCGGCCACGCCGGTCCTGCCGGACGCGCAGAAGGCCACCGGGCTGGGCATGAACGCCATCGGTCTGGGCGCGAACGCCATCGGGGCGGGCGAGGTCCGGCTCGTCGTACCACCGATCGCCCTTCGGGCGGCGCCCAAGCCGGGCCCGGAGGCGGCCGGCAGCGCCCAGCGGAAGATCGGGGACTGGGACGTGACGGCGTACAAGGACAGCGCGAAGCTGGGGCTGACCGCCGAGCACTCGACAGCGGCACAGGGGCGCGCGGGAGGTCTCAAGGTCGACTTCGACATCCAGTTGCGGGTCCGGAACCTGCGCGTCCAGGGTGATCTCCGGGTGGCGAACGGCATCATGCCGAACCCGTCGTTCCGCGTCGACGGGATCGAGGGACTCGCGGTGACGATCGCGGCCGGCGCCCAGGGCGGCCTCAGCGACAACAAGAAGGCGAAGATCGAGTTCCCGATCGAGGTGAAGCAGCCCATCATCATCGGGGGCTTTCCCGCGACCCTCAAACAGACGTTCAAGTTCCTCGTGGAAACGGCCTTCAGCGCGAAGAACGGCAACCTGTCCGCGACGGGTCAATGGGGGCTCGCCGGACCGATCGGGTACGCCAACTCGTCCGTCCTGACGCCGACCTTCTCCGTACAAAAGAGCATCATGCAGTCCCTGCGCGGCGTGTCCATCGGTGTCGAGGCGATCGTCCTGGCGGTGGAGTTCCGCTTCGGCTTCATGATCGGCCTGCCGGTGGCGGGCGCCGGGCCGTTCGTCGCGATCGTGGCCTCGGTCGGCCTGACCAACGGTTCGTCGGCCGGCCGGGTGGGCCTGCCGCTGGCCGGACCGGCGGTGAAGTGTCGCGGAACCACCCTCGTGGCCACCGTCCGCGCCGGCGAAGGCATCAGCATGTCCGGACCGCTGGCGACGGCGATCAAAAAGGCGCTGAAGGTCGACATCCCCAAGGAGGCGGACTTCCTCAAGAAGGACATCGTCAACCGCACCGTCGTCGAACCGGACGTGCCGCTGTGCCGGGGCTGAGGCCGGCACCGCGACCCAGCGCCGGTCCGAGCCCCGGGGGTGGCCACCGAGAGCACCGCTGACCAAAGGAATCCATGCCCCGCGACGTCGGGCCGTGGGCGGCATGAGAACCCCGTTGGGAAGGGATGACCGATGAACATTTTCAGGAAACTGGCACACGTGGCGATCGTCGGAGGCGCGCTCGCCCTGGTCGTGGGGTGCGGCAGCGACGGCGGTCGGACGTCGTCCGGGCCGGCGGACGATCCGGGTACGCCCGACGACGTCGCCAGTGCCATGACCGCGCCGAAGGGCGACGAGTGCAAGCGCCTCACCGCGAGCGAGGTCACCGAAGTGATCGGCCCGAACGATGGCGGGCAGCATGACTTCGCGATCGGCGGATGCGTCTGGACGGCGACCTCGGGCGCCAAGGACGGACTGGTGGAGGCGATCACCGTGACGGTTCTCTCGAAGGCCGAGTACGAGGGCGTGGCCGAGGTCGGGGAGCCGGTCACCGGATCCGCTGATGGGGCCACCTACAACCCCATCCACGGTGAGCTGTGGTTCCCGTGCCGCAGCGGCGACTTCTGCGGGATCAAGGTGAAGATCAGCGACCCGGACAAGCGCAAGGACGTCGCGACCAGACTGGGCAAGGTCCTGCAGGGCCGGGTGTAGGCCGGGTCCCGCGGCCCGGCCCGCGCTGTACCGCCGGTACGAGTACCGGCGGTACAGCGCCCGAGGGTTCCTTCGGCGGGCAGGACGTGCCGAAACTCTGCTCTGGTCGGCGAGCCGTCCACCGGTGTTGTCGCCGCGTTCACCTTCAAGATTGCCTCGCCTCCTAGCGTCCTCGAGGTCTGCGGCAGTGCCCTGACCTGCGGCGCGCCGCACGGAAGCTCGGAGGAAACACATGATCCTGCGACGCCCCCATGGCCGGGCGTTGACGGCCTTCACCATCACCGGACTGCTCGTCAGCGTGCTGAACGCGCCGGCATTCGCGCAGGGAACGGCTCTCGCGACCTCGATCCACGACGGCGACGTCCTCCACGGCGTCACCACCGTCTATGCCGCGGGTTCCCCTCTGCCTTCGCTTGACCTGGACGGCAGCCCGCTGAGCACGGCTGCCGTGTCCAGCCTGCCGGCCACCCTGCGTTTCGAGGGCGACGGGATCCAGAGCGGATCGCAGAAGCTGCTGAACTCGGTCTGGGTGAACAGCAAGCTGGTGACCCTGATCAACAAGGACTACCAGGGTTATGCCACCGCCCAGATCGCGATTCCGGCCGGCTACCTGACCGCCGGTACGAACACCGTCACGATCCGCGCCGGAAGCTCGATCTCGCCCACGGATCTCACCGCGAACCACGACGACTTCACCGTCCGCAACGTCCGGATCGCCACGCTCGACGGCACCGAAATCGCCGATCCCGCGGTCCCGCCGACCCGCATCGTGTCCCTTGGCGACGGCTACCCGGGCGGCCACGCGACCGAAGCCCAGGTGACCGCCAACTTCGCGATCACCCTCGACGAGTCCCAGGCGGACGGGGTCGCCGCCACCGTGGACACCCGTCCGTTGCCCGATGGCCCCCACAGCCTCACCGCAACCTCGGCCGGCGCCACCACGACCGTCCGGTTCCTGACCGACAACACCGGGCCCGTCATCACCGCCACCACTCCCGCGGACGGTTCCACCATCACCGGGGACCGCGTCGCAGTCACCGTGACGGCGAGCGACAGCGTCTCCGCGGTCGCCTTGGTGACCGCCCAGCTGGACGGTCGCACCATCCCCGTCCCGGTCTCCTTCCCGACCGGCAACATCCCGGCCGGCGAGCACACCTTGGCCGTGACCGTCACGGACGCGGCCGGCAACCCGACCAGCAGGAACGTCACCTTCCGGACCCCGCCGCCGAGCATCGCACCCGGCGCCTACTACCGTGGCCAGATCCGGCCCGACGCCCCGATGGCGGGTCCCGACGCGCCGCGCATCGTGGCCGCGGGTGACATCGCCTGCGCGGCGACCAGCCGCACCACGCCCACCGCCTGTCAGCAGGCCGCCGTCGCCGATACGGTCAAGTCGCTGAACCCCGACGCCGTACTCACCCTCGCCGACCACCAGTACGACGTCGGCACCCTGCCCGCCTTCCTCGCCTCCTACGACAAGTCGTGGGGCGCCCTCAAGGACATCACCTACCCGATCGTCGGCAACCACGAGTACGCGCAGGCCTACTACCCGGGGGCACGCGCCGACGGCTACTTCGACTACTTCAACGGCGTCGGCGCCCAGGACGGCCGCGCCGGCGACCGGGAGAAGGGGTACTACTCGTACGACATCGGCCGCTGGCACGTGGTCGCGCTGAACAGCGAGTGCGGGGTGGTTTCCTGCGCTCCGGGCTCCGCCCAGTACGCCTGGCTCCAGCAGGACCTCCAGCAGCACCACAACATGTGTGTGATGGCCGTCTGGCACAAGCCGCTCTACACCGGCACCTTCCGTGGCGGGAGCTACGGCAACGCTGACAGCCGGCCGCTCTACGACCTCGCCGACCGGTACGGGGTGGACGTGATCCTCAACGGGCACGACCACACCTACCAGCGGTTCGCACCGCAGGACGTCAACGGCAACGCTCGGCCCGACGCGCCACGGGAGTTCATCATCGGCACCGGTGGTGTCGGTTTCCATGGCGCGCCTGACCAGGTGGCCAACCTGGAGGCCGCCCAGGGCAACACGTTCGGGGCGCTGGAACTGACCCTCAAACCGACCGGCTACGACTGGCAATTCGTGCCGATCGCCGGCAGCACCAGCGGCTTCTCCGACTCCGGCTCGGCCTCCTGCCACCGGTAGCCCGCAGGCAGCCTCCCGGCGCCGTGACCCCGTCCACCGGATCCCGGTGGGCGGGGACACCCGTCGTTGGGCAGGGGGCGGGACGTCCCTTTGGTGAGAGACGGAAACCACTCGGTCACCACGGAGAGCAGGACCTGAGCTCCACCGCGTCCCGTCCAGGGCGTACCGGTGTGCCGGCTCTGGTACAGGAACGTTGGGAGCCAGGGAAGGAACGGTACGACCCCGGCGGCCAGTGCGCCGAGGCTCCACCAGACTGCGCGGAAGCGCTCCCGCAGCAGCGACACCAGCAGGCCGACCCCGACCACGGCGTACAGGAAGAGCGCCCAGTAGTGGGTGAGCAGCAGCAGGCCGACGACGGGGCCCATGCCCGCCGGGGTGCCCCGCCGCCGAAAGGCCCCGAGGCGGGCCTTCCAGCGGCGGGTCATCGCCGAGGTGGTGGCGGGTGGCACCGCATGGAGCGTGATGACGACCGTGCTGGTGCCCGCCCTGGGTGGGGCTGACCGGGATCAGTCCCGTACCCAGGTGAAGGTGACCCGGGCGCCGGCTGGTAGTCGGTCCAGGTCGTTCAGCTCCAACACGCCGGTTACCGCGCCGAACAGCTTGGCCTTGCGCAGCCGGAGCTGCCCCTCGGGAAGCTGGTAGCGGTAGAGGCCGTTGGCGTCGGTGCGCTTGCTGTCCTGCACCGCGATGGTCCAGTCCCCGTCCTTCGCGTGCAGGCCCAGTTCCTTGCGCCAGGTCAGGCCGGTGCCCAGGTTCAGCACGAACTCCACCTCGTCCGCCGGCTTCGCCCCGGCCTCGATCCGGTAGTCGACCGCGTCGTGGTCGCGGGTGATCAGCTGCCCCGCCGACCGCTCCGACCAGGCCGGCAGGTGGGAGGCAGGCAGCGGGCTACCCTTCGGCAGGGCGGCCAGGGAACCGTCCGGCACCACACCGACCCGGTCCCAGCGCAGCCCGAGCGCGGTGAACGTGACCGGATCCGGCACGTGCCGCAGCACCCCGTCGACCACCAGGTAGACCGGATCCTGGTGCTCCTCGCGCAGCACCGTGCCGTCCACCGGCATCGGGCGCAGCGCCCGCAGCGAGTCGCGCGGCAGCACCCGGACGTCGGACCAGCTGAACCCGAGGCGGACCAGGGTGTCCGGGTCGGGAATGTGGAACCCGTGCCCGCCATAGGTGAGGTACACCTCCGCGCGGTCGATCTCCCGGAGCAGGACACGGTCCCCGGGCGCGTCGGCGACATAACCCATCGAACCGTCCGGCAGCTCCACCACCTCGTTCCAGTGCAACCCCAGCCGGTCGAACTCCGGCGGGCTGGTCACCCAGAACTTCGCCCCGCCGTGCACCAGATAGATCCGGGGGTCGGAGCGGTCGCTGAGCAGCTTTCCCCCGGCGAGATACCAGGGCAGCCGGGGCGCGTACCGCTCCACGAAGAAACCGCGCCACTGGTCGCCGTTGCCCTGCCGCACCACCCGGTCGGCCGGGTCGTACGCGGTCTTGAACTCCAGCACGTCCTCGCGGCGGGCGTACCGGTTGTCCCAGATGAAGACCCGGGTCCGCTCGCCCTCCTCGTAGCCGTACGCCACCACCTGGTGGTCGTTGCCGAAGCCGCCCGGGTCGCGGGACTGGCACAGGCCCAGCGGCTGCGGGAGCCCCTGGTCGAGGAGCTGCTTGAGCTTGGGGAACTGCTCCTCCCGAGTCATCCTGGCCACGCCGATCCCGTTCAGCGTGGTCGGGTGGTCCGGCGTTCGCATGAACTGGAAGTACATCGGCCAGTTGTCGACGATGCTGGTGATCAGCCGGTCGTAGATGTAGTCGGCGACCGGGTTGCCGTCCGGCGGCAGTGCGCTGGCCGCGGGCACCGGCAGGCGCTGGTGCCAGTGGTCCAGCGCCGCGAACGCCATCCCGCCGCACCGGCCTTGGTGTCGGTGATCGGCAGGCCGGCGATCTTGATGTGGTTGGTGAAGCCGTTGGTGAAGGCGTAGCCGTCCCGAGCCGGACGGAAGGACACCCGCATGAGAACTCTCCCGACGTCAGTAGGTGACCCGGACACCCATCTGGTCCAGGTGAGGCGGCCGACGACGCCGTCGTCGGTGAGGCCACGCATCCGCTGGTACCGGCGGATGCCCGCCTCGGTGCGCTCGTCGAAACCGGCGCCGGGCGGGCCGCAGCGGTGCGCGCCGACGAAGCGTTTGACGACGGCCACGTCCACGTCGAAGGCGTTGACGGCACGCGGCCGGGTACCTGCGTCCACTGTCGAAACCGCAGGTCGCGGCGGCAAGGGATGAGTCGGCTATCGGCCTCGCGACCACCCGGGTGGCGGCCGGGGGCCGCCGATCGAGAAGCCGGCTCGCCGATTGGCAAGTTCGCCCGGGTGACTCGGTGGACTCGGGCGGAACATCGGCCGGCGGTCCGCCCGGCTGATCGGGCGGTCAGCCCACCGGTTCGGACAGGCGGGTCAGCCCGGCAGGTCGGTCAGCGGCGCGCACAGCCGCCGTCAGGTCCGCCCGGGACAGGCCGGCGGCGCCCGTGGGCAGCGCCGCGACCACCCGCGCCGCCGCCGCCTCGGAGAGGGCGTCCACGTCGACCGGCCCGGCGGCGGGCTGGCGGCGCGTCGCTAACAGGGGTGAACGTTCCAGGTCGTCCAGCCCACGCCAGGGTCCCTCTTTCAGGGAAGTTTCGCCATTGCCTGTCGGGAGTTCGAGATGGCGCCTCGGTCTCGGCGCCTCCGTCAGGCGCGGGCCACCAGCACGGTGACCAGGGTGTCGCCGTCGCAGTCCGGTATCTCGCGCAGCGTCCAGCGCCCGACCAGACCCTTGCCGGCGAAGTTCGACTCCGCGTCGCGGTCCTCGACCTCACCTTCCTTGAGGGTCAGCCCGGCCGCCGGGTAGGCCCGCTGCATGAACGCGAGGGTCGAGCGGAAGTCACCCGGTGTCACCGCCGTGACCACCAACCGCCCGCCGGACCGCTCCTCGGAGCCGGTGAGGACGGCGTCGGACGGCAGCGGGACCTCGCCCGGGAGCGCGGTGGGCCGCGGTACGACCGTCGCCGCCTCGGCGCAGACGAGGGTGGCGGTCGGGGATTCCGCTCGGGGCTCCGCCGCGTCGGGGGCGTCCGGATCGCCGAGGTCCGGCTCGTCGGCGGCGCCGCCGCAGCCGGTGAGGGCTGCGGCGGCGGCCAGCACGAGAGCAACCGCTCGTACCCGGATCACTTCTTCTTCACCTTCGCCTTCGTGACCGGGTCGGACGCGGCGAACAGCGACTTCCCGCCACTCTGCCGGGCGATGGTGGCCAGCGCGTCGAAGTTCTGCGCGCCGCCGGTGGCGCAGGCGCCGGTGCATCCGTCGGCGTACCCGACAAGGACGCGGCCCTGCTTGTCGATCTGGACGTCCATGAAGTCGAGCAGGTTCCGGTCAGTGCCGCAGGTGGTGCCGCCGGTGCAGATCGAACCCTTCTGCACGGCGTCGTTCGGCGTCGCGTCGGTCAGCGACCAGGTACGCCCGCCGTCATAGGTGACGGTGACGTACAGGTGCCACTCGCCGGTGAAGTTCGTGGCGTCCTGATAGTTGCCGCCGGTCGTCGTACCGAGGAAGGCGAACGCGGCCCGGTTGGGGTCGCCGGCGACCACGGCCGGGAACACCACGTTTTTTACGCCCAGCGCGGCGCCGACGTCCTGGTCGCTCTCCCAGGTACGGCCCTTGTCGTGCGAGACCGCGACGTGCGCGTGGCCGTCGGCGTTCTGGTAGCCGAAGTAGACCGTGCCGTCCGAGCCGATGCCCACAGACGGGTCGCTGTCGGCCGGCAGGCTGGGCGGCACCTTCCGTACCTGCCAGGTCAGGCCGTTGTCTTCGGAGACCGCGACGGCCTGGTTGCCGCCGCAGCCCTTGTTGGGTACGTAGACCGTGCCGTCCTTCGGCGAGACCTTCACGTGCCCGTGCAGGCCGCCACAGTCCAGCAGGGTGTACATCGGCACGGCCGGGCCGAAGGTCAGGCCGCCGTCCCGGCTGGTTGCGCAGAGCGCGTCGGCGATGTCCTGCGAGCAGTAGTAGACGGCGTTCGGGTAGAGCGGGGTGCCGCCGACGCCGTTGGGTGACCAGCGGCCGCCGCCGACGGTCTGGTGGTCGACCCCGGAGTTGATGCCCCCACCCTGCGACGGGGTCCAGGTCGCGCCGTCGTCGTCCGTGTAGCACATCAGCGAGGTCTTGCCGGCCAGTTGCGACTCGAACGTGCGGCCAGTGTCATGGTCGGTGAAGAGGATCGGGTCCAGCGAGGCGTTGGCCGTGCACTCGGGCAGGTGGGCGCTCTTGTCCTCCCACACCGCCGTCGCCGGGGACTTCGTGTCGTCGAAGGAGACCCGGTACGTGTCGGTGTACGCCTGGTACATGACCCTGCCGGTCTTCCAGTTCACCCCTATCGACGGCTCACCGGCGTCATGCGCCCGAGGCAGCGTCCCCGGCGCCGGGTAGTTCGTGAAGGAGGCCGCGCCCACCGGCCCAGGCGCCGGAGCGGCCGGCTTCACCGCGAGCTCGGCGGTGGCCGAATAGCTCCCACCCAGCGGGGCGAACGGCACGATCCGCACCGTGTACTGACCGGCCACCGGCGGCACGACCAGGGTCTCCGGGTCGGCGGTCGAGGCCGCCTGCCCCACCTCGGCGCCGCTGCTGGCGTACAGGTAGACGTCGAAGTCGGCGGCGGAGTTGGGCCAGCTCACCTTGATCTTCAGGTCGTTGCCGGCGTCGTACCCTGCCGGGACGTCGACGGTGAGCGCGTAGTCGTCACAGGGCGCTGCGGCGTTGCACGTCAGCGTGCCGCTCGTCGCCGTGGCGTTGGGCACCGCGAACGGCCCGCCGGTCCAGGTGGCGGTCGGGCTGGTCGACGACACCGTCCCGGCACCCGGGGTGGCCGCCTCGGCGGCAGTCACTCCGCCGATCGGCATCAGCAGCAGCGTCGCGGCCGCGAGCGCCACCGAACGGGGCACCGGGGTCCTCCTGGCACGTAGGTCCATGACATCCCTGCCTTCCTCGGCCACGTCCGGTGCGCCGGTACGAATGTTGCATCGTTCGCCGCAGGCCAGTCGTAACACCGTGGACAAGATGTCGCACGCCGGATGCCCTTATCGGGCGCATGTGGGATGGACTTCCGAATAGAGCCAATTGTTGAAGTATATGAATGCCATGCCCCACGTCCGCGTGGCCGTGATCGGCGATGTGTCCCCACCGCCGAGCAGGATCACTCCGTTGTGAGCGCAGATGTCGCGCCACGCCGGTGTCAGGATGGGACGGTGATGGAGCTCGACGGCGTGCCCCCTACGGCCGACGACCTCGCCGCGCTGGCGCTGGTCAACTACGGCCACTTCACCACCGTGCGGCTGGAGCAGGGCGGGGTGCGCGGACTCGGCCTGCACCTCGACCGGCTGGCCCGCGACTGCGCGGTGCTGTTCAATGTGCAGCTGGACATCGATCGGGTACGCGGCCTGGCCCGCCGGGCGGCGGCACAGGTGAACCCGCCGGCGATGCTGCGGATCACCGTGTTCGACCCGGACCTCAGCGTCGTCCACCCCGCCGCAGAGGCGGAGCCTCGCGTGCTGATCAACGTACGGCCCGCCCCGGCGGCGGCCTCGTCCCCTCTGCGCCTGCGCGCGGCAGCCCACCGTCGAGACCTGCCGCAGGTCAAGCACGTCGGCCTGTTCGGCGCGGTGCGCGAGCGCCGCCTGGCCCAGCGCGCCGGCTTCGACGACGTGCTCTTCGTCGACTCGGACGGTCAGGTCAGCGAGGGAGCCACCTGGAACGTCGGTTTCGTCGTCGGGGGAGAGGTGTGGTGGCCGGCGGCGGACTGCCTTCCCGGGATCACGGCCCGTCTGCTCGACCGGCTGCTTGCGCAGATCGACGTGCCGGTGCGTCGGGTGCCGATCCGGCTCGACAGCCTGCCCGCCGCGTGCGCGGCCTTCGTCACCAGTGCCGGGGTGGGAATTCGTCCGGTTGCTGCGATCGACGGGCGTGAGCTCACCGCCGAGCCGGCGCTGCTCGACCGGTTGCGGGCCGGCTACGAGGCGATTCCGCCGGAACCCCTCTGACCGGTCGGGCGATGACGGCGGGTGCCACAGCTTGGCCTGAGCGTTCCTTATCTCTGTCAATCAACCTATCGGTTGCCGTCCATCGGTCTATATGACAACCTTGTTAAGTCGAACGGCTGGCGTTGTCACAGCCCGACCATGCGCACCGGTCGGACGGGACGCCGTCAGTGCCAGGGGTCCGCAAACGGAAACGGTGGAAAACAGCATGTCGACCATCCCGATCCTGACGCCAAGTAATCCCGCCCGGCTCGCCCTACCAACGGCTCGCCCCCGACGCGTGCGGTGAGGTTGGTTTCTCGCTGATTCGTCCTGCCCAGCAGCGGTGGCCGAGCCTCCTGCTGCCCGGGTGGCTCCATCCCGACCGGGCTGAGCCCGGCGAAACCTCACGCCGTGACCGCCCGACGCGTCGTGCCGACGTGCCACGCCGTAGCGAGGGAGAAATCGTGATTCCACCATGCCTTCTGCCGCCCGTCGAGGCCGGCTACCGGAACGCACCCGGTCCCGTCGCGGCCCCGCCCCGACCCCGCCGGCAACTTTCCTCCCATGGCTGACGCGGCCCGCGGAGGCGCCCTGACGCCAGCCGCCCCGCTTCTGCCGCCCGGTGCGCCCCAGCAGCCACAGTGGCCGGACCGGGAGCAGGTCGAGGCCGTCCGCGGCGAGCTGGCGGGCCGGCCCGGGCTGGTCACCGAGGAGGAGTGCGACGACCTGACCAAGGCGCTCGCCCTGGCCGGGACCGGCACCCAGGTCCTGCACGCCGGGGACTGCGCGGAACGGTTCGCCGACAGCGGGTCGGCCACGGTGGCCCGGAAGGTCGCCCAACTCGACGCCCTCGCCGACCTGCTGCGCGCCGCTACCGGCCGGCCGGCCGTGCGGATCGGTCGACTGGCCGGGCAGTACGGCAAACCGCGGTCGGCCGCCTGGGAGACCCTGCCGAACGGCCGACGGCTGCCGGTCTACCGAGGTGACGCCGTCAACGATCCCACGCCTGAGCCGTCGGCGCGCCGGCCCGACCCCCGCCGGCTGCTCGCCGCCTACTGGCACAGCGGCCGTACGGTTGCCGGACTACGCGCGACGTGGGCCGGCCGCCCGGCCGCGGAACGGGTCTTCGCCTCACATGAGGCGCTGCTACTGGACTACGAGGCGCCGCTGCTGCGGATGGGTTGGCGACGGTACTCCGCCTCCGCGCACCTGCTCTGGGTCGGCGATCGCACCCGGCAGCTGGACGGCCCGCACGTGGCCCTGCTCGCCTCGATCAGCAACCCGGTGGCCGTCAAGGTCGGTCCGGGGGCGCCTCCGGAGGAGATCGCCGCCCTCTGCCGGACGCTCAACCCGCGGCGCGTGCCCGGCCGGCTCACCCTCATCACCCGTCTCGGTGCGGGTCGCGTCCACGAGCTGCTCCCGCCGCTGGTCGCGGCCGTGGCCGCCACCGGGGTCCCGGTGCTCTGGCTGTGCGACCCCATGCACGGCAACACGCTGCGCACCCGGGACGGGGGAAAGACCCGCCCGGT
The DNA here is from genome assembly GCF_003013775.1 of Micromonospora sp. MH33. NCBI lineage: Bacteria > Bacillati > Actinomycetota > Actinomycetes > Micromonosporales > Micromonosporaceae > Micromonospora > Micromonospora sp. MH33. The sequence continues at coordinate 13,672 of NZ_MUYZ01000055.1, read as the reverse complement.
CGAGTGGATCGAGCAGGAGGTGGCCGGATTCGTGGCGGTGCTACGTTCCGCCGGGGTGGCCCCGAACGGGCTGCACCTGGAGACCACGGCCGACGAGGTGACGGAATGCTACGCCGGGCCGGCCGCACGGGCCTGCGCCGCCCGGTTGCCCAGGTACCGCTCGGCATGCGATCCCCGGCTCGACGCCGAGCAGGCCCGACAGATCGTGGCCGGGTACGCCGCACTCCTGCGGGCGGCACGGCAGGACAGTGAACGGGAGGTCACCGGATGCGGACGCTGATCATCGACAACTACGACTCGTTCACCTACAACCTGTACCACTACGTCGCCGAGGTGACCGGCACCGAGCCGACGGTGATCCGCAACGACGACCCCCGCTGGCGGCCGGAGTGGCTCGACGAGTTCGACAACGTCCTGCTCTCGCCCGGCCCGGGCCGCCCGGAGCGGCCCCGCGATTTCGGGCTCTGCCGGCAGGTGTTCCAGGCCGGCCGGCTGCCCGTGCTCGGCGTCTGCCTGGGCCACCAGGGACTGTGCCAGCTGCTGGGTGGCCGGGTGGTCGCCGCGCCGGAACCCCGGCACGGCCGGATCTCGCGGGTCCACCACGACGGCAGCGAACTGTTCGCCGGCATTCCCTCACCGTTCGAGGTGGTCCGGTACCACTCCCTGGCGGTCGACCGGCTGCCGCCGTCGCTGCTCGCCTCGGCCCGATCCGACGACGGTGTGCTGATGGCCGTCCGGCACCGGCAGCGACCGGTCTGGGGCGTGCAGTTCCACCCCGAGTCCATCCGCACCCAACACGGCCGGCGACTGCTGGCCAACTTCGACGAGGCGGCACGGCGCTGGCGGGCCGAGCACCCGCGTCGAGTCGCGCCCGCACCACCGTCGCGTCGGGTGCCGCAACCGCCGGCGAACCCGGCCCCGCCTCGGCACCGGACACTGGTCCGCCGGCTGCGGCTCGCGGTGGATACCGAGGTTGTCTTCGACGCGCTTTTCCGCGGCAGCCGGCACGCGTTCTGGCTGGACAGCAACCAGCGGGGCGGCGAGCACGGTGGCAGGGTGTCCGTTCTCGGTGACGCCCGCGGGCCGCTGGCCCGGGTGGTTCGCGCCGACGTGGCGGCCGGGACCGTGACGGTGACCGGCGCCGACGGGGAGCGCACCTACCCCGGCCCGTTCCTCGACTGGCTGGATGCCGACCTGCGCGAACACCGGGCGGACCCGGAGGTGGAGCTGCCTTTCGACTTCGCCCTCGGCTGGGTCGGCTACCTCGGCTACGAGCTGAAGGCCGAGTGCGGCGCCCGGCTCGCGCACCGCGCCCCGACCCCCGACGCCATGATGGTCTTCGCTGACCGCGCGGTCGTGGTGGACCATCGTGACGACTCCGTCTGGCTGCTCGCCCTCGCCACCGGGGACGACACCGCGGCGGCCCGCCGCTGGCAGGACGAGACGGCCCAGCGGGTGACCGAGCTGGCCGATCGGACCCTGCCGCCGGTCGCGCCCCGACTTCCCGAGCCGGTCCGGTACCCGGTCGAGCTGCGCCACCACCGCGAGGCGTACCTCGAGCGGATCGCCGCCTGCCAGCGTGCGATCGTCGCCGGGGAGAGCTACGAGGTCTGCCTGACCAACATGCTCACCGTACGGGGGAAGCTGCCGCCCTGGCCGGTCTACCGGGCGCTGCGCCGGGCCAACCCGGCCCCGTTCGCGGCCTTTCTGCATCTGGGCGACGTGGCCGTGCTCAGCTCCTCGCCGGAACGGTTCCTCAGGATCACCGCAGACGGTGTGGCCGAGTCCAAGCCCATCAAGGGCACCCGGCCACGCGGGCGCAACGCCGCCCAGGACGCGGCGCTGAGCGCGGACCTGCGCGCCAACGAGAAGGACCAGGCGGAGAACCTGATGATCGTCGACCTGGTCCGCAACGACCTCGGACGGGTCGCCGAGGTGGGCACGGTGTCGGTGCCGCGGCTGTTCGTGGTGGAGAGCTACGCCACCGTTCACCAGCTGGTCAGCACCGTGCTGGCCCGACTGCGCCCGGACCGTACCGCGGTGGACTGTGTCCGGGCCGCCTTCCCGGGCGGCTCCATGACCGGTGCGCCGAAGCTGCGCACGATGGAGATCATCGACGAACTCGAGGACGGCCCGCGGGGGATCTACTCCGGCGCGCTCGGCTACTTCTCCCTCACCGGCGCCGCCGACCTCAGCATGGTGATCCGCACCCTCGTCGTCACCGGCGACCAGGCCTACTACGGCGTCGGCGGGGCGATCATCGCGCTGTCCGACCCGGCCGCCGAGTTCGAGGAGACCGCCGTCAAGGCCGGCGGACTGATGACGGTCCTCGGCACGGAGTTCCCGCAACGAGTGCCCGTGCCGGCCGGCAGCGTGGCCGGCCGGCCGGGCGGGGGCGTGGCGCCGTGCTAGGCGGGTCGCTGGAGGCCACGCCGCAGCACGAATCGCCGCAGCTTGCCGGTCGGGGTACGGGGCAGCGCGGCGACGAACTCCACGCTGCGCGGCACCTTGTACGTCGCCAGCCGGGAGCGGACCAACCCGATCAGCTCGTCGGCCAGCCCGGGCACAGTGGCCTGGTCCACGGCGCACACCACGTACGCCCGCAGCTTGGTCGCGCCCCGGTCATCGGGCACCGCGGCGACGCCGGCCTCCCGGACCAGCGGGTGGGTGAGCAGCAGCCGCTCGACCTCCACCGGGGACATGGTGATGCCGCCGACCAGCTCCAGGTCGTCAAGGCGGCCGCCGTGCCGGTACCGGCCGTCGGGCAGCCGGGTCACCCGGTCGCCGGTGCGCAGCCAGCCGTCCACCAGCACGCGGGCGGTCTCCTCCGGCCGGTGCAGGTATCCGGTCAGCAGGGTCGGGCCACGGACCCACAGCTCTCCCTCGACGGGGCCGTCCAGTGGCCGGCCGGAGTCGTCGCACACCCGCAGCTCGTAGCCGGGCAGGGGCCGGCCGATGGTGCCCGGCTGGTTGTCGTCGAGCCGGTTGGCGCAGCAGGCACCGCCGATCTCGGTGGAGCCCAGCTCGTCCAGGACCGGCGCGCCGAGCAGCGCGGTGGCCTGCTCGCCGAGGGTCGGAGCGAGCGGCTCGCCAGCCGACACGGCGACCCGCACGCTGCGGAACGGCTCCGGGTCGGTCACCTCGGCCACCAGATTCGCGTACGCGGACGGGACGGCGTGCAGCACCGTGACCCGATGCCGCCGGACCAGCTCGGCGATCCGCGCCGGGCCGGGACGCGGCGCGGTGAGCACGGCCGCCGACCCGGAGTGCAGCGGGTAGACCAGCGAGTTGCCCAGACCGTAGGCGAAGAAGAGCTTCGAGACGGAGAAGCTGACGTCCTCCGGCCGCAGCCGCAGCATCGCCTCGCCGACCGCCCGGTGGTAGTGGAGGAAGTCGGCGTGCCGGTGAACGGCGCCCTTGGGCTGTCCGGTGGTGCCCGAGGTGTACTGGATGTAGAGCGGTGTGCGGTCATCGACCGGGTGGGCCGGGGCCGGCGTGGCTGCGCGGGCGAGCCGGTCCAACTGCGCCGGCCCGACCAGCGCGGCCGGGTCGAAGTGGTCGGCAGCCGGTCCGTCGGCGATGACGGCCACCGGCCGGCAGTCGGCCACCAGTGTGCTGTGCTCGTGGACGGTGAGGGCCGGGTTGACCGGCACCACCACGGCCCCGAGGCGGGCCACGGCCAGGAAACAGCCGACCCACTCGGCGCGGTCGGGCAGCGCCAGCAACACCCGGTCGCCGGGGCGCACCCCCCGGCCAATGAGGACGGTCGCCGCCCGCGCCGCCCAGTCGTGCAGCTCACCATGGGTCCACGTGCCCGCGTCGTCCAGGTACGCCGGGCGGTCCCACCAAAGCTGCTCCCGCGCCAGTCCCGCGAGGCGGGCGGCGACATTTCGATCCGGCGTCGGGGCGTCCGCCCCGGCGGGCCGGCCCGCGTCAACCTCGTACAGGTCGTGAATGTCCGGCATCGCGCTCCGTCCGATCAGTCGTCGACGGTGTTCGCGCCCGCGCCGACGGGCACCGGACGGCGACCGAATCGACCTGCGGCCCCGCGGGTGGGCAGAACGGAACGTACGACAGGGGCAGCCGGACGGCAACCGGACCGCCGGCCGGCGCCCAAGCGGTGATTCACCGGTTTGACGGCACCACCGCTGGTGAAACAAGGATTCGACGGACGCTGATCTGGGAGGCACAAAGGTATGGACGCCGAACGATTCGCTGCCATCCCCGGGCAGCCGGGCCAGCGGGACCGCGGCCGGGCCGTCCGGGAACCGGCCCGGCCGGAGGTCGGTCGCCTGTTGCTCGGGCGCGCCTACCACGACGGTCCGCTGACCGCGCTGATCGAGTCGGACGAATCCACGCAGGAGAGCCCTTCCACCGTCGCAGCCCGGGTGCGCGCCGCCTTCGTCGCATCCGGAGCCGTGCCGCCGGAGGACGTGGCCCTTGTGCCACCCGGAGCGCTGCCGTCCGGCGTGGACGGCACGCAGGCGCCCCCCGAGGTGCTGACCGCCTACCGGCGCGGCGAACTCGCCGTGATCGCCGTGGACCGGCTCACCCCGCCCGCCCCGCTGTGGCGTCCCTCGCCGCCGCCCGTCGCGGCCGCGACCACACCGGCGCCCACCACCAACGGCGTCCGCCCGCAGGTCGCGCCCGGCACCGCAGCGTCCCCGGCGCCCGGCGGCGACCACCCTTCGCCGCTGGAGCACCTGCGGGAGGACATCGCCGACCTGCTCGGCCTCGACCCGGACGAGATCGGCCTCGACGACGACCTGATCGAACTCGGCATGGACTCGATCCGGGCGATGGACCTGGTCAACACCTGGCGCGAGCGGGGACTGGAGGTCAGCTTCGCCGACCTGATGGAGCGGCCGGTGCTCGCTGACTGGGCCCGGCTGCTCGCCCACGCGACCGACCGCCCGGCCGCTCCCGCGCACGCGGAGACGCCGAACGCCGGTGAGCCGTTCCCGCTGACCCCGGTGCAGCACGCGTACTGGATCGGACGCCGCGACGACCAACCACTCGGCGGCGTGGGCTGCCACTTCTACCTGGAACTGCACGGCGAGCAGGTCGACCCCGCCCGTCTGGAGGCGGCGGTGCGCGCCCTCTTCGCCCGGCACGGCATGCTCCGGGCCGTCTTCGACGACGACGGCCAGCAACGCGTCGAGCCCGACAGCAGGTGGCCAGGGTTGACCGTGCACGACTTCTCCACCACGAACCCCGCTGCGGCAGAGGCCGAACTCGACCGCCTGCGGGCCGACCTGTCGCACCGTCGCCTGCACGTCGAGCGCGGCGAGGTGCTGGACGTGCAACTGTCCCTGCTGCCCGGCGGCGCGACCCGGGTGCACGTCAACACCGACCTGCTCGTCGCCGACGTGGCCAGCATCCGGATCCTGCTCACCGACCTGAGCCGGCTCTACGCCGACGGCGGCGCCAGCCTGCCCCCGCTCGACTTCGACTTCGCCAGCTACCTCGCTCAGCAGTCCGAACGCAGAGCCGAGGCCCACCGCCGCTCGGCGCAGTACTGGCGCAACCGGCTGCCGGAACTGCCCGGCGCCCCGGCGCTGCCGCTGGCCGCCGAGCCGGCCCAGTTGGGCCGGCCCCGGATCCAGCGCCACGAGCACCGGCTCTCCGCCCAGCAGTGGGCAGCCCTCACGGCGCAGGCCCGGGAGCAGCGGGTGACCCTGCCGATGGCGCTCGCCACCGCCTTCGCCGAGGTCCTCGCGGCCTGGAGCAGCCAGCCGCGGTTCCTGCTGAACCTGCCCCTGTTCGACCGGGAGACCATCCACCCCGCCGTCGGCGCGATGGTCGCCGACTTCACCAACCTCATCCTGCTCGAGGTGGACGCCTCGAAACCGGACAGTTTCGCCGAGCGGGCCCGCCGGCTCCAGCAACGCTTCCGCACCGACGTCCGGCACAGCGAGTACTCGGCCGTGGAAGTGCTGCGAGACCTTGCCCGCGCCCACCCCGAGACCGGCACCTTCGCGCCGGTGGTCTTCACCAGCGCGATCGGTATGGGCGACCTCATCGACGCCCCTGTCAAGCAGACCTTCGGCCGGCCCGACTACATGCTCTCCCAGACCCCCCAGGCCTGGCTCGATCATCAGGTGGTCGAGCTCGACGGTGGCCTGTTGTTGAACTGGGACGTGGTGTCGGGGTTGTTCCCGGCGGGTGTGGTGGAGGCGATGTTCTCCGCGTATGTCGGGCTGCTGTCGCGGCTGATCGACGGTGACTGGGCATCCCCGGTCGGCGACATCCTGCCGGAGAGCCAACGGCGCGTGCGCGCGACGGTGAACGCGACCGAGGCTCCGGTGTCGGGCCGGCTGCTGCACGAGGGGTTCTTCGACCGGGCGGCCGAGGACCCGGATCGCCCGGCGTTGCTGTGGAACTCGGGCTCGCTGTCCTACGGGGAGTTGAGGACAGCGGCGTTGCGGGTGGCGGGGGCGTTGGTGGCCGCTGGTGTGGCGCCGGGCGATGCGGTGGCGGTGACGTTGCCGAAGGGCCCGGAGCAGGTGGTGGCGGTGTTGGGGGTGCTGGCCGCCGGCGGCGTCTACGTGCCGGTCGGTGTGGAACAGCCGCCGGTGCGCCGGGAGCGGATTCTGACCCGGGCCGGGGTGCGGTGGCTGTTGACCGACGAGGCGGGCGCCGGTTGGTCGTGGCCGCAGGACGTCAGCGTGTTCACGGTGGCCGAGGCGCAGGCGGCCAGAGCCTTGCTGCGGCCGGTCGAGGTGGCCGATGAGGCGTTGGCCTATGTGATTTTCACGTCGGGGTCGACGGGGGAGCCGAAGGGTGTGCAGGTGTCGCATCGGGCGGCGGTGAACACGGTTGAGGAGGTGAATGCCCGGTTCGGGGTGGGGCCTGGGGATCGGGTGTTGGCGGTGTCGGCGTTGGATTTCGACCTGTCGGTCTACGACGTGTTCGGGTTGTTGGGCGCGGGTGGGGCTGTGGTGGTGGTGCCGGAGTCGGGTCGGCGGGATCCGCAGGTGTGGGTGGAGTTGGCGCGTCGGTATTCGGTGAGTGTGTGGAATTCGGTGCCGGCGTTGTTGGACATGGCGTTGACGGCCGCGGGTGGTCGGGGTGTGGGCGACGGTCTGCGGTTGGTGTTGGTGTCGGGTGACTGGGTGGGTCTGGATCTGCCGGGTCGGGTGCGGGTGGTGGCGCCGGGGTGCCGGTTCGTGGCTCTGGGTGGGGCGACGGAGGCGGCGATCTGGTCGAACGCCTGTGAGGTGGGTGAGGTGCCGGCCTCGTGGCGGTCGGTGCCGTACGGGAGGCCGTTGCGGAATCAGCGGTATCGGGTGGTGGATGCGCGGGGCCGGGATTGTCCGGACTGGGTGCCGGGGGAGTTGTGGATCGGTGGGGTCGGGGTGGCCGACGGGTATCGGGGCGCGCCGGAGTTGACGGCGCAGCGGTTCGTGACGCATGAGGGGTTGCGCTGGTATCGGACCGGGGATCTGGGCCGGTACTGGCCGGACGGGACGTTGGAGTTCCTCGGCCGCCGCGATCATCAGGTGAAGATCCGTGGACACCGCATCGAACTCGGCGAGATCGAAACCGCCCTCACCCAACATCCCGACATCGCCGACGCGACCGTGGTCACCGCCGGGGAGAACCGGCAGCGGCTCGCCGCGTTCGTCATCCCGGCCACCGCCGGGGTCGACCTCGACGCACTCGGCCCGTTCCTTGCCGACCGGCTGCCCGCGCACGCCCTACCGGCCAGCATCGAACCACTACCCCGCTGGCCACTGACCCCCAACGGAAAGATCGACCGGGCGGAGCTGACCCGGCGCGCCGACGAGACCGCCGCCGCCGCGTCGGACGACGACGAGCAGCTACACGGCGACATCGAGGTGACCCTGGCGAAGATCTGGGCCGATCTGCTGGACCTGCCCACCGTCGGTCGGGGGCAGAACTTCTTCGCCCAGGGCGGCGACAGTGTCCTGGCCACCCGGCTCGTCGCCCAGGTGCGCGAGCTGCTCGGCGTCGAGCTGTCCATGCGCCAGGTCTTCGACAGTCCCACCGTCGCCGCGCTCGCCGAGCAGATCGCCGAGGTTCACGCGAGCGACGACGCATTCGAGGAGGGTGTGCTGTGAGCGTGGCAACGCTGATCGACGAACTGCGGGACGCCGGGATCGAACTCTGGGAGGAGGGCGGACAGCTTCGGTTCCGCGCCCCGAAGGGGACGATGAGCGCCCAACGCCGCGACGCCGTGCGGCAGCACCGCGACGAGATCCTCGCCCACCTGCGCGCGCGGGCCGTCACCCTCACACCCGACCCCGACGCCCGGCACCAGCCGTTCCCGCTGACCGACGTGCAGGCCGCATACCTGGTCGGCCGGCACGACGCATACGGCTCCGGGGGTACGGCCTGCCAGGTATACGGCGAGCTGAGCTACCCGGACCTCGACCCGCACCGGCTGGAGCGGGCCTGGAACAGGCTGATCCACCGGCACGACATGCTCCGCGCCACCGTGCACGCGGAGGGACACCAGCAGGTCGCCGCGGAGGTGCCGCACTACGACATCGCCGTCACGGACCTGCGCGACGGCGACGACGACCAGGTCGCCGCCGCTGTCGAGGCGGTCCGTGACGAGATGAGTCACCGCGAGTACGAGCCCGCCCGCTGGCCGCTGTTCGAACTGCGCGTGACGCGGGGCGCCCGGCGCAGCGTGCTGCACGTCTCGGTGGACTTCCTCATCGCCGACTACCTCAGCATCCAACGCCTGCTGGTGGAGCTGCACCAGCTCTACGCCCACCCGGACGCCAGCCTGCCCCCAGTGGACATCACCTTCCGCGACTACGTGCTCACCGAGCGGCGGCTGCGTGACGGCGGACGCTACGAGCGGGACCGCGCGTACTGGTGGGACAGGATCGACCAGCTGCCGCCCGCCCCGGAGCTGCCAACCCGGCCCGAATCGGCAACCGGCCGCTTCGAACGTCGGCAGTCCACCCTGGACCCTGCCGCCTGGGCCGCGTTCCGTCGGCACGCCGCCAGCCGGGGCCTCACCCCGTCCGCCGCGGTGCTCGCCGCGTACGCGGAGGTCATCGGCCGGTGGAGCCGCCGCCCCCGATTCACCCTCAACCTCACCCTGCTCAACCGGCAGCAGCTGCACGAGCAGGTCGGGCACCTGGTCGGCGACTTCACCACGGTGAGCCTGCTCGCCTGCGACACCACACCTGAGGCGCCGTTCCACCGGCGAGCCGCGGCACTCGCCGCGCAGCTCTTCGACGACATGGACCACCGGCTCTGCTCCGGCGTCACCGTGCTGCGCGAGTTGGCCCGCCGCCGGGGCCGCGAGGCGGCCCTGATGCCGGTGGTGTTCACCAGCACCATCGGGCTCGGCGAGGCCGACGGCGGCGAGTTCGAGTACGGCATCAGCCAGACCCCGCAGGTGTGGATCGACTGCCAGGCCGTCGAACGCGCCGGTGGGCTGGTCCTCACCTGGGACGTCCGGGACGGGGTGTTCCCGCCCGGTCTGGTGGCCGACGCCTTCGCCGCGCTGACCAGGCTGCTCACCGACCTCGCCGCCGGCGAGGCCGCCTGGGACGCCGAGAGCCCGGTGCCGCCGGACGCCGAACAGCAGCGGCGGCGCCAGGCCGCGAACGACACCGACGGGCCCCTGCCCGACACCCTGCTGCACGCCCCGGTGCTCGCCCAGGCCGGGCGGACCCCGGACCGCCTCGCGGCATGCGACTCCCGAGCCGCCCTGACCTACCGGGAGCTGGCGGCCCGCGCCCGTGCGGTGGCGGCGACGCTGCGCGCGGCCGGCTGCGCGCCCGGTGACCGGGTAGCCGTCGTCATGGACAAGGGCGTCGAACAGGTCGTGGCGGTGCTCGGAGCGCTCTCCGCCGGCGCCGTCTACGTGCCGATCGACACCGTCCAGCCGCCCGCCAGGCGGGCCGGCATCATCACCGACGCCGACATCCGGCACGTGCTCACCCAGCCGTGGCTGGCCGGCGGTCCCTGGCCGCACGGCGTCACCGCCCACCCGGTCGACGCCACCGCCCCGCTCGACACCACCGTCGACCTCGACGAGGCGTCACCGGCGGGCGTCGAACCCGACGACCCGGCGTACGTCATCTACACCTCCGGATCCACCGGCACACCGAAGGGCGTGGTGATCAGCCACCGCGGCGCGCTCAACACCATCGCCGACATCAACCGCCGCTTCCGGGTCGGCGCCGACGACCGGGTGCTCGGCCTGGCCAACCTCGGCTTCGACCTCTCCGTCTACGACATCTTCGGTCTGCTCGCCGTCGGCGGCGCGCTGGTGCTGCCCGACCCGGCCCGCCGCGGTGACCCGTCGCACTGGGCCGATCTCGTCGCCCGGCACCAGGTCACCCTCTGGAATTCGGTGCCGGCGCAGCTGCAGATGCTCGCGCACTACCTCGACGGCCAGCCGGAGGTCCGGCTGCCCGCACTGCGGCTCGCGCTGCTGTCCGGGGACTGGATCCCGGTGCCGCTGCCGGACGCCATCCGCGCCCGCGTACCCGGGCTGGAGGTGGTCAGCCTCGGCGGCGCCACCGAGGCGTCCATCTGGTCCATCCACCACCGCATCGGCGAGGTCGACCGCGACCGGCCGAGCATCCCGTACGGCACGCCCCTGACCAACCAGCGCTTCCACGTCCTCGACCCGGCCGGGCGCCCCTGCCCCGAGTGGGTGCCCGGAGAGCTGTACATCGCCGGGGCCGGACTGGCGCTCGGCTACCTCGGCGACCCCGACCGCACCGCGGAACGCTTCGTCACCCACCCGCTCACCGGGGAACGGCTCTACCGGACCGGTGACCTCGGCCGGTACCTGCCGGACGGCTCGCTGGAGTTCCTCGGCCGGGAGGACTGCCAGGTCAAGATCCGGGGACACCGGATCGAACTGGCCGAGATCGAGACGGCGCTGCGCGCCCACCCGGCGGTCGCCGACGCGGTGTGCGAGGCAGTCGGCGAACGGCTCACCGACCGGCGGCTGGCCGCCTTCGTGCAGTCGCAGCGGACCACCCCGGACCCGGGCGACGCCGAGTGGGCGCGGGACACGCTGACCGCAGCCAGGGCCGAGGGCGAGCGGGCCCGCTCCGGCGTGGACCCGCGACGGTTCGTCGAGTTCGCCGACCTGCTGGACACCGCCGCGCTGGCCTCGATGGCGGCGACCCTGCACCGGCACGGCCTGTTCACCAGACCCGGCGACCAGCACGACCTGGCCGACGTGGTCACCGCGACAGGCGCCGCCGAGCAGCACCACCGGCTGCTTCAGCGCTGGCTGGCCGCGCTGACCGCGACGGGCCACCTGACCCGCCACGGTGACCGGTACGTCGCCACCCGCTCCTTCGACCCTGCCTGGGCCGAGCAGGCGTGGCAAGCGGTCCGCGAGGCCGGCACCGACGTCGACCAGGCCCCGGTGCTGACCCGGTACTTCGCCGAAAGCGCCGCGCGCCACGGCGAGCTGCTCCGCGACGAGATCGACCCGTTGCGGGCACTGTTCCCCGAGGGCAGCCTGGACATCGCCCTCGCCGCCTACCGGGACAGCGCGATCAACCGCTACGTCAACGCGGTCGCGACCGAGACGGTACGCGCCGTGGCCCGCGCCCACCGCGGCCCGGCGCCCCTGCGGCTGCTGGAGATCGGCGCCGGCGTGGGCGGGGTCAGCCACGACGTGATCCCCGCGCTGCGCGGCCTGCCCGTGGAATACCTGTTCACCGACGTCACCCCCTTCTTCCTCAACGAGGCGCGGACCCGGTTCGCCGACGACGACTGGGTCACCTTCCAGCTGTTCGACATGAACCACGACTACCGCGACCAGGGATTGGAGCAGAACTGCCTGGACGTGGTGCTCTGCAACAACGCGCTGCACTACGCCCGCCACCTACCGCGGCTGTTCGACCGGCTCCGGGAGCTGCTGCGACCCGGCGGCTGGCTGGTCTTCATCGACCAGACCCGGGACAACTACCAGATCATGTCCTCGATGGAGTTCATCGAGGCACAGGCTGACTTCGAGGACGAGCGGCGGGGCCGGGCCGAGACGTTCCTGCCCCGGGAAGACTGGCTGCGGCTGCTCGCCGACGCCGACGCCGAACTGGTCGGCTGCCTGCCGGACCCGGGCGACGTGTTCGCCCCGCTCGGCCAGGCCGTCTTCGTGGCCCGGTTCAAGCGGGACCGCAGCCGAATCGACCTCGACGACCTCGGCCGGCACCTCGCCGAACGGCTGCCCGAGTACATGCTGCCCAGCCAGGTGCAGCAGGTGGACGCGCTGCCGCTGACCGCCAACGGCAAGGTCGACCGGGCGACGCTGCGCGGCTGGTTGCCGCGGGAGGCCATCAGCGGCATCGGCGGCGACGAGCCCCGCGACGAGCTGGAGGAACGGCTCGCCGCGCTCTGGGCCGAGCTGCTGCAGCGGCCCCGCATCGGCCGCAACCAGGACTTCTTCCAGTCCGGCGGAGATTCGCTGCTGGTCAGCCAGCTCGCCGCCCGCCTACGCGAGCGGGTACCCGAGGCGTCCCGCTACTACTTCGACAGCCTGCTGCGGCAGATCCTGCGCGAGCCGACCGTCGCCGCCCTCGCCGAATTCCTCCGCCGGCCGATACCCGAGGGCAGCACCGGCCAGGCCCCGGTCACCCCGGCCTCACCACTGGTCCCGCTCGGCGGCGCGGGGGACGCGCCGTCCTGGGTGCTGGTGCATGACGGCACCGGAACGATGGCCCCGTTCGTGGCCCTGGCCCGGGAACTGGCCCACACCGCCCCGACCTTCGGGCTCGCCGTGACCAAGGTCGACGCCTACCTGGCGATCGACCCGGCGACCTTGGTCGAGCGCCTCGCCGCCCGGTACGCCGAACTGCTGCTCGCGCACGACCGGCCGGTGCACCTCATCGGCTACGGCACGGGCGGGTCGCTCGCCGTCGAGGTCGCCCGCAACCTGCTCGAAAGCGGACGCCCGCCGGTCGGGCTCACCCTGATCGACGGGTACCCGCTGCCCGCACGGCCCGCCGACGACCTGCTCGTCGAGTACGAGTTCGCCCGGGCCATGGGCATCGACCCGGCCCGGCTCGGTTTCCCGTCCGACGTCGACGCGGTACGGCGGGCGGTCCGCTGCGCGCTGGCGGACGGCGCCGACGAGCTGCCGGCGGGCGCGATCGCCGCCCTCGACGACACCGGCGTGACCGCCGTTGACGACGGGGTGCGCGAGGTCGCCGCCAGGTTCCGCAAGCTGACCGAGGTGCCCCAGCCGGAGCGGCTGGCCGCCCTGGCGCAGACCCTCACCGAGGCCCGGCCCGACCTCGACGCGGAGGGCTTCGTCGCCGCCCAGTACCGGGTCCTGCGGCACAGCCTCAGCGCGTTCGCCGCCCTCGACCCGCAGCCCTACCTGGGGGAGCTGACCCTGCTACGGACCACCTCCGGCGACCGGCCGCTGCTCGCCGACGACCCGGAGGCGTACTGGCGGGAGCTGTGCCTGGGTGAGGTGACGGTCGAGGACATCCCGGGCGATCACTTCGGCTGCCTGCGGGAGCCGCACGCCGCGGCCGTGGCGCGCACGGTGCGCGCGGCTGACCAGGAGGGGATCCGGTGAGCGGGCGGCCACCGGTGACGGTGGTCGGCGCGACGGGCGCCGTCGGGCACGCCGCCGCCGCGTTCCTGCACCGCGACGGCGTACCGCTGCGCGTGGTCGGGCGCCGCGAGCCGGCCCTGCGGTCGCTGG
>NZ_MUYZ01000549.1:0-2290 GCF_003013775.1 Micromonospora sp. MH33 | reverse complement strand
TCGGCGACCTGCCCGGCCAGTTCGAGCAGCGTCCGGTGCTCCCGGTCCACGGCACGCCGCGACGCTCGCCGCGCCGACCGCCGGGTAGCCGCCGAGAGCCAGCACCGGGGCGGCCAGCCCCATGGCGGCGACCACCCCGAGCAGCTCGGCGGTCTTCGCCCGGCCGGCCAGCCGGGCGTACCGGCCGGCGGCGCCGAGCCGGTCCAGTTCGGTCCAGACCAGCGCCTCCAGGGCGCCGGAGCGCAGCGCGCCGCCCGCGCCCCAGAGCAGGAAGCCGACGGCGAACGCCGGGTAGGACGGGACGAGCACCCAGAGCGCGAAGCCGGCGGCGGCGAGCAGCGGGGCGAGGCAGAGCAGCAGCCGCCGGGAGACGGCGTCGGCCCAGGCGCCCGAGGGCACCTCCAGCAGGATGCCGGCGGCCGACCAGAGCACGAAGAGCGAGGAGATCTGCCCGACCGACAGCCCGGTGTCGGCGAAGAGCAGCGCGTACACCGGATAGAGCAGGACCAGGTCGGTGAGGAACGCGTAGGCGTAGAGGGTGGCGGCGAGCCGGCGCTCGGCGGGCACGCGCGCGGAGACGATGAGCATTGGGGCCTTCCCACGGGGACGTGACGGACACCGGACGTGCGGTGTCCGCGGTGGCCCGCGGGCTCGACCCTCAGCAGGGCATCAATGTCGCCAGTGCATGCGGCGATGGTAGCGCCCGTCCGGCGCCCGCGCCGCCCCGCGCACGGACCGGGGTGGGACCCCGCAGGGCCCCACCCCGGCCGGTGGGCGGTCGGTCAGCGGCGGGACCGGTCCACGTCCGCCTGCGGGATGACCATGGTGGCCTCGTTGTCCGCGGCCTGCTCGGCCGTGGGCTGCCGCGGCGTGGTCGGCTGGGTGCGGTCCGGGTCGCCGTACGGCGGCACCGGCTGGGTCGGCTCCGCGGCGCCGTACGGGGCCACCGGCTGGGTCCGGTCCGCGTCGGCCTCGCCGGGCACCGGCCGGGTCAGCTCGGCCTCGGCGTACGGGCTGGTCGGCCCGGCGAACCGCGCCTCGACGTCCCGCCGCCCGGCCTGGTACGCCCGGGCGTGGGTGGCGATGGTCCGCGACTCCTCCTCGGCGCGGGCCAGCCAGTTCTCCCAGCGGCTCTGCATCGGGCGGACCAGGCCGCCACCGACCCCGACGACGAGGATGCCGCCGACCGTGGCGAGCACGGCGATCAGCACCGGGGTGGTCACCGTGGTGGCGACGCCGATCTGGTTGAGCGCGGCGATGATGCCGAGGCCGAGGATGAACACGGAGGCGATGTTGGCGAGCACCCGGCCGTAGGAGAGGCCGCCGAGGGCGCTGGAGATGATGTCCTTGACCGCCTTGGCGATGGCCGCGGCGACCACCACGATGACGATGGCCACGAACGCCCGGGGCAGCCAGGCCACCACCCCGTGGATCAGGTCCGAGATCGGGTTCGGGCCCCAGATGCCGAAGGCGAGCTGGAGGGTGACCAGCAGCACCCCGTAGTAGGCCAGCTTGGCGACGATGTCGCTGGCGTCGTACTTCGAGCGGGCGAGTGCGGTCTTGATGCCGCCGCGCTCGACGGCCCGGTCGAAGTGGACCCGTTCCAGGACCTTGTCCACGATCTTCAGCACGGCCTTGGCGATCAGCCAACCGGCCACCAGGATGGCGATGAAGGCGACCGCCTTGGGCAGGAACAGCATCACCGAGCGGAACGCGTCGCCCACCGCGTCCCCGAAGTTGTCTTTCATCGAAGGGCCTCCACGCACTTGGTCAGGGGTCGTTCGCCTGGAGCTACCCTGACCAGACGTCCGGGAAACGCGGTCAGCCCCCGGGGCAGCGGTATCGGACCTGCGTGCCGGCCTGCACCGGCGACGGCTCGATGATGTTGACGGTGGCGGTCCCGGTGGTCGCGCCGACCCCGCTGAACGTCCACTTGAGGGTGAGGGTGGCGGTCCGCTGGCCGCGGCCGACCCGCTCGGTGAGCAGGCTCCCCGGCGGCGCGTCCGAGCGGAACCACTGGTAGCGGATCACCCCACCGCGCCCGTTGGTGCGCACGGTGGCCACCACGTCCACGGTGACGTCGCAGGCCACACCGGGAGGTCGGGGCACCGCCACGGTCACCCCCTCGACCTCCAGCGGGCGCAGCCGCTGCCAGAGGTAGAGCCCGACCACCACCAGCAGCGCCGCGGTGAGCAGGGTGGACAGCACCGAGACGACCCGGCGCCAGACCGGGCGGGGCCGCCGCGCCGAGGGCACCGCCGGCCAGGCCGGGGCGGGCGGCGGGGTGGCC
>NZ_MUYZ01000548.1:0-2290 GCF_003013775.1 Micromonospora sp. MH33 | reverse complement strand
CCGGCCGGTTGGGAGCCGCTGGAGCCCGGCGACCACGAGTCGCGGCGCCGGTTCCTGCGCGGCGTGGGCCTGCTGGCCGGTACGGCGGCGGTGGCGGGGTTCGGCGGGCACTGGCTGGCCGGCCAGCGGGGCGTCTCGGCGGCCCGGCAGGCGGTGAAGCTGCCCGCTCCGGTGGCACCCGCCCCGCCGGTGCCGGCCGGCGCGGACCTGTCGCTGACCCGGCTCGCCCCCTTCGTCACCCCGAACCGGGAGTTCTACCGGATCGACACCGCGCTGGTGGTGCCGCAGGTGGACCCGGCGACCTGGCGGCTGCGCATCCACGGCCGGGTCCGCAACCCGATCGAGTTGAGCTTCGACGACCTGCTCGCCCGGCCGATGGTCGAGCGCTACGTGACCCTGGCCTGCGTCTCCAACGAGGTGGGCGGGGACCTCGTCGGCAACGCCCGCTGGCTGGGCGTGCCGATCCGGGAACTGCTGGACGAGGCCCAGCCGGAGGAGGGCGCGGACCAGGTGGTCGGCCGCTCGGTCGACGGCTGGACCTGCGGCACCCCTACGGCGGTGCTGCGGGACGGGCGGGACGCGCTGCTCGCCGTCGGGATGAACGGTGAGCCGCTGCCGGTCGAGCACGGCTTCCCGGTGCGGATGGTGGTGCCCGGCCTCTACGGGTACGTCTCGGCGTGCAAGTGGGTGACCGAGCTGGAGCTGACCAGCTTCGCGGACTTCGACGCGTACTGGGTGCCGCGCGGGTGGTCGGCGCAGGGGCCGATCAAGACGCAGTCGCGGATCGACACGCCGCGCCCGCGCAACCGGCTGACCGTCGGCCCGGTCACGGTCGCCGGGGTGGCCTGGGCCCAGCACCGCGGTATCCGCAGGGTCGAGGTACGCGTGGACGACGGCCCCTGGCAGGAGGCGACGCTGGCCCCGACGGCCTCGGTGGACACCTGGGTGCAGTGGTCGTGGCGCTGGGCCGCCGGCCCGGGCGAGCACACCCTCCAGGTCCGGGCCACCGACGCCGGCGGGGAGACCCAGCCGGAGCAGCGGCGCCCGGTCGCGCCCGACGGCGCCACCGGCTGGCACACCGTCAAGGTGACGGTGGGCTGAGGTCGGGGCCGGACACGACGCCGCGCCCGGGGGGTCCGGGCGCGGCGTCGGGTGGTCTGTGCGGAACCGGTCAGGCGACCTTGCGCTGATCCGGGACGGCGGACTTGTGCGGCCGGCCCAGGCGGGCCTCCAGCCGGGCGACGTCCACCCGGGACTGCCGGCGGTCGGCCAGGTCCTCCCAACCGAGGGCGAGCAGCCGCAGCCGCTCCGACTCGCTGAACCCGCCCCACACGCCGTACGGCTCTCGGACCGAGAGGGCGTGCGCGGCGCACTCGGCGCGCACCGGGCAGGCGCGGCAGACGGCCTTGGCGCCGGACTCCCGGCGCAACCGCGACGAGCCGCGCTCGCCGTCGGGGTGGAAGAACTGCGCGCTGTCCCGCCCACGGCAGGCACCGAGCCGCTGCCAGTCCCACAGGTCGACAATGGGTCCGGGCAGTCTGCGTACGTTCGACATCAGCACCCCTCCTCCCGCGCGGCACCGCGGAAATCCTCGTGGCCAGCTCCTGCCGGGCGGCGGTCCGCGCGGGACACCGGTTCCGGACTGACCCCTCGGTACCCGGGCTCTCCCGCGCTCACACATGTGTGATCGAAAAGCTCGGACAGTTGGCGGCATATGCCCCATCTGCCGGAAAAGTTCGGATGATTGCCCGGAACCTCCTCCCGAGCACACCCCGTCGTGGTCTGCTCTGAGGCGGAGAGGAGACCACTGTGCGTAGCGTTCTCGTGTGCGTTCGGACACCACTCGCAGCCCAGCATTTGACCTCCGCGGCGGCGCGGCTCGGGCTGGCCGGCGTGCTCCGGACCGCCGTCTCCGATCCCGAGGTGATGCTGCGGCTCGCCGAGCGCCCGGTCGACGTGGTGCTCGCCGACACCGCCCTCACCCGACCGGACAGCGCCGGCTTCGTCCGCCGGGTGCTCGCCCGCGCCCCGCAGGCCGCGGTGCTGCTGCTCGGCGCCGAGGAGTCCGAGGCGGCCGCCGCCACCATCAGCGCCGGGGCGCGTGGCCTCATCCAGAACGCCGACCACGACCTGACCAGCGCGGTCGCGAAGGCGCTGCTGCTGCTCTCCGCCCCCGGGCGCACGAACCGGCACCGGGTCACCGACCCGGCCCGGGACGCCGCGGCGGTCGGCGGACCGGCCCGGTCGGCCCCGCCAGGGCGTACCCCGGCCGGGACGGCGTGGCCGGCGG
>NZ_MUYZ01000547.1:0-2331 GCF_003013775.1 Micromonospora sp. MH33 | reverse complement strand
GGGGCCTGCGCGAGCCGACCGGCCCGCCGCTGGGCAGCGCGGCGGTGGCCGGGGCCGATCTGGTGGTGGTGCCGGCGCTGGCGGTGGACCGCCGGGGCTACCGGCTGGGCCGGGGCGGCGGCTCGTACGACCGGGCGCTGGCCCGGGTGCCCGCCACGGTCCCCACGGTGGCGCTGCTGCACGACGGGGAGCTGGTCGAGGTGGTACCGGCCCAGCCGCACGACCGGCCGGTACGCTTCGTGATCACGCCGGGCGGCGGGCTGGTGGCGGTGCCGGATGTGGCCCGGGGCGCTTCCGCTGGACGAACCCGGGTTCCATGACGCACCATTGGCACTCGAATCCGTCGAGTGCCAATCGGCCGTGCCAAGATCCGGAGGAGAACGTGCCCACGTACCAGTACGCCTGCACCGCGTGCGGCCACCAGCTCGAGGCGGTGCAGTCCTTCTCTGACGCGCCGCTGACCGAGTGCCCGGCGTGTGAGGGGCGGCTGCGCAAGGTCTTCAACTCGGTCGGCATCGTGTTCAAGGGCTCCGGCTTCTACCGCACGGACTCCCGTTCGTCCGGTTCCGAGAGCGCCACGAGCACCGCGAGCAAGCCGGCGAAGTCGGAGTCGTCGACCAGCGGCTCGTCCGGCAGCTCCGCGACCGGGTCGAGCAACGGCTCGTCCGCCGCGTCGTCCAGCTCGTCCTCCGGTTCGTCGTCCGGTTCGTCGGCCGGCAAGGCGTCGGCGGCCAGCAGCTCCTCCTGACCTCGTCAGGCTCCCGGAAAGTGGTCATCCCGCGCGGATGGCCACTTTTCGCGTTCCCGGGCCGTTTCCCTCCGTCCGGGCGCTTGTCCACAGGCCGGCGGGTTTTCCACAGGTGAGCCGGCTGGGGCGGCGGCCACCGTCGGCGGCCGCCTAACCTGCCGGCGTACCGGGTCGGATCGGTGGGCGGGAGGGCGATGTGGCGGGTGGGGATGCATCACTGCGGCCGGTGCGCTGGCACGGGCTGCCCCAGGGCCGGACGCTGCTCCGGGTGGCGCTGGTCGCGGTGCTGCTCGGGCTGGCCGCGGCCGTCCTGAATAGCCCGGACGGCTGCCCGCCGGGTGCGGGCCCGGCCGTGGCTCCCACCCCGAACGGCGGCGCCCCGACTGTCGGCGGCCCGGCCGGTGGTGGCGTCCCGCCGGGTGGTGATCGCCGTGCCGCTGCCCTTCCGCTGCCGGCCGGGGCGGTGGGGGTGCCGATCCGACTCGCCGAGCCGGCCGCGCTGGCGGTGCTCCGCCCCGGCGCCCGGGTGGACCTGCTGATCGTGCCGGCCGGTGGGGCGGCGGGCGCGGCCACCCTGCTCGCCCCGAGGGCACTGGTGCTGGACGTGGTGGGTGCGGCCGGGGCGGTCGACGGCTCCTCGGCGCTCTACCTTGCGCTCCGCCCGGAGCAGGCCCAGCGCGCGGTCGGCCTGCCCGAGGGCAGCCGCTTCGCCGTGGTGGTCCGCGAATGACCCCACGCGCGCCAAAGGCGGGTCAGTCCCAGTGCGGGGGGCGCTCGGCGAGCAGCCAGTCCTCGTTGCCGGACGACCGCTCGCCCCAGCCGCGGTCGGTGTCGTCGGTGGTCTGCTCGGGCAGCACCACGAAGTCTTCGCTGAGGTCGACCACGCGGTCGTCGTCGCCGCGCGGGACACGGATGCCGGGATCGCTCACGAGCGGCAAGGATACCGCCGGAAGGGAAATCGCTCGACCGTTGGCGGCGCGAACGCCGGGGCACGGGTGGGCCGCCCCGGAGCGCCAGACCGGGGTCCGCGCGGGTGGACCCGGCCCGCCCCGTCGCGTCGGACGGCCGACGGGGCCGGCGCGTTGGTAGCGTCGGACGGCGTGACGACGCCGAGCGGTGGCAGCCCCGAGGACGAGACCTGGCGACGCCCGGACCAGCCGGCCGGGGATGCCGGGCCGGACGAACATGCCGCGGCCGACGTCGCCCATGACGAGGCCCCGGCGTCCGGCACCCACCAGCCCGGCACGCGCCGGTCGGGGTCGCCAGCCGGCGACGACCAGCCCGACGGCTCGACCGCCGGCGAACCCGAACCCGGTGGCTCCACCGCCGGCGAACCCGAACCCGGCCGCTCGACCTCGGACGAACCCGAACCCGGCCGCTCGACCTCCGACGAACCCGAACCCGGCCGCTCGACCTCCGACGAACCCGAACCCGGCCGCTCGGCCTCTGGTCCGGCCGAGCCTGGCGGCTCGACCTCCGGCACGACCGGCGGCGCCTCGCCGGCCCCGGAGGCCAGCCCCTGGTCGCGCGCCGGCCACACCGACAGCCCGTGGGCGCGGCCCGGCCCGGGCGCCGCCTCGGCC
>NZ_MUYZ01000546.1:0-2337 GCF_003013775.1 Micromonospora sp. MH33 | reverse complement strand
CGGTCAGGGCGGTATGGCCCCGACGCCGAGCGCCAGCGCCGCCGCGCCGACCCCGTCGGCCACGCCGAGCGCCGCCGCGCCGAGCCCGAGCGCCAGCGCCGAGCCGGTGCCGCAGAGCATCGAGCAGCAGCGCAAGGCCGTCGAGCAGAAGGTGGGCGCGGCCGCCTGGGCCGCCGCGTCCGGCCTCCAGGCGCCGGCCGACCTGACCGCCGACCCGTCGCTGGCCGACAAGCTCAAGCCGTTCGGCACCCTCTCCCCGCAGGAGATCGCGGTGTTGCCGGTCGAGATGCAGTTCAACGTCCCGACCATCACCTGCGCCCAGCTCGACAAGCGGCCGGCGGCGTCGATCAAGGACGAGAAGCAGAAGGCGGTGGCCTGCGAGTCCGGCGCCAAGTACCTGCTCGACGTGGCGAAGGTGCTCGGCACCGACGTCGACGACGCCAACGCCGTGCTCGACCAGACCAGCTCCTGGGTGGTCAGCCTGAACTTCACGGGCAAGGGCCAGGAGAAGTGGACCGCGCTGACCCGCGAGGCGTTCAACAACGAGGGTCAGGCCTGCGACCAGACCGCGCTCGGCCAGGACGGCAAGTGCCGGGTCGCCGTGGTGCTGGACAACGAGATCGTCTCGTCCCCGGAGATCCAGGGCGTGCTCACCGGTGACTCGCAGATCACCGGCAGCTTCGACAACAAGAGCGCCAACGAGCTGGCCAGTCAGCTGCGCTACGGCGCCCTGCCGGTGACCTTCAACCAGGCGGAGTCGCAGAACGTCACCGCGACCCTGGGCGAGAGTCAACTGCGCGCCGGCCTGCTCGCGGCCGGCATCGGCATGCTGCTGGTCATCATCTACTCGTTCTTCTACTACCGGCTGCTCGGCTCGGTCATCTTCCTGAGCCTGGTGCTCTCGGCGCTGCTGGTCTTCGGCGCGCTGGTGGTGCTCGGCCGGTCGATCGGGTTCACCCTCACGCTCGCCGGCATCGCCGGCATGATCGTCTCGCTCGGTGTGGCGGCGGACTCGTTCGTCATCTACTTCGAGCGGCTCAAGGACGAGATCCGGGAGGGACGCAGCCCCCGCAGCGCGGTGCCGCGGGCGTGGATCCGGGCCCGCCGGACGATCATCTCGGCCAACGCCATCACCCTGATGTCGGCGGTCGTGCTCTACATCGTCTCGGTCGGCCAGGTGAAGGGCTTCGCCTTCGCGCTCGGCCTGGCGACCGTCCTCGACCTGGTCGTCGTCTTCCTCTTCCGCCACCCGATCATGACGATGTTCGCCCGGACCCGGGCGTTCCTGTCCCCGCGGGTCAGCGGTCTCGGCCGGGCCCTGCCGGCCCGGTCGGTCGAGCCGGGCGCCGCCCGCAACCCGCGCGTCAAGGAGGCCTGAGATGGCTAAGACTGGTCTGGCGTCCCGGCTCTACCGGGGCGAGGCCGATCTCAACATCGTCGGCCGGCGCAAGCTGTGGTTCGCCGTCGCCGGTGTGCTGGTGCTGATCGCCGTGCTCAGCTTCGCGGTCCGAGGCTTCCACCTCGGCATCGAGTTCGCCGGCGGCACCTCGTTGCAGGTGCCGGCCAGCGTCAGCACCCTCGATGACGCCGAGCGGCAGGTCAACGAGGTGCTGCGGACCAAGGGCGGCGGCGCCGAGGTGGCCACCGCGCAGAAGGTCGGCGGCACCAGCGGTGACTCGTACGAGATGCGGACCTCGGAGCTGACACCGACCCAGTCGAACGACGTCAAGAACGAGATCGCCCAGCGGTTCGGGATCAAGTTCGAGCAGGTCGGCGCCAGCCAGGTCAGTGCGTCGTTCGGCGGCCAGGTGACCGAGCGCGCACTGCTCGGCCTGATCATCTTCCTCGCGGTGGTGGCGGTCTACCTGATCCTCCGCTTCGAGTGGCGGATGGCGGCCGCCGCGATCGCGTCGCTCTTCACGAACCTGGTGCTCACGGCCGGCATCTACTCGCTGGTCGGCTTCGAGGTCACCCCGTCGACGATCATCGGCTTCCTCACCATTCTGGGCTTCGCGCTCTACGACGTGGTGGTGGTCTTCGACAAGGTCCAGGAGAACACCCGGGGCATCACCGCCAACAACAACCAGACCTACGGCGAGGCGGCCAACCTGGCGCTGAACCAGAGCCTCATGCGGTCGCTGAACACCTCGGTGGTCGCCCTGCTCCCGGTCGGCGGTCTGCTCTTCATCGGTGCCGGCCTGCTCGGCGCGGGCACCCTGAAGGACCTGGGTCTGGTGCTCTTCGTCGGTATGGCGGTGGCCTTCCTGACCTCCATCCTGCTGGCCACCCCTCTGCTGGTGCTGCTGAAGAACCAGGACCCGCGGATCAGTGCGCACC
>NZ_MUYZ01000545.1:0-2362 GCF_003013775.1 Micromonospora sp. MH33 | reverse complement strand
AACCGGCCGGCCGCCGGGGTGACCAGAAACCGGCCGGCCCCGCCGAGCAGCGCACTGAACACCGCCGCATCGGACCAGCCGGGAGCGCACAGCCACGCCACGTCCCCGGCGGGCCCGACCAGCGCGCCCCGGTATCCGTCGGCGAGCAGCGCGTAGTCGCGCAGCACCGCCGGCCCGATGCCGGTGTTCAGGTCGACATCCTGGCCCGGCACGCCGCTCGCCCTACCGGGTGTGCAAGCCGACGACGGCCGGGTACGCGTGCCCCGTGCGTCTCGGCTGAGGCATGCCGTATCGGCGGCCGGGGCCGCGCGGCACGTCGTGGTCAACCACCTGCTGTCGCCTCTCGTCGGTCGGGTCCGTCCGGCCCGGCGGATACCCGGCCGTCCCGCGCCGACACGTGGAATCCGGTTCGGCCGTGAGGACTGCTCCGGACCTCAGTGGGTAGCCGGTCGCCGTCGTGGTGACAGGAGGCGGAGATGGGGCGGCAGGACATCCAGGTTGCGGTGGTCACCGGGGCGAGCGCGGGGGTCGGCCGGGCGACGGCCCGGCTGCTCGCCCGGCGCGGGATCGCCCTCGCGCTGCTCGCCCGGGGACGCGTCGGGTTGGAAGCCGCCGCCGAGGAGGTGCGGGCCGCCGGCAGCCGGCCCCTGGCGATCGAGGTGGACATGGCCGACTACGAGCAGGTGGTGGCGGCCGCCCGCCGGATCGAGGCGGAACTCGGGCCCATCGACGTGTGGATCAACGATGCGTTCAGCTCCGTCTTCGCCCCTTTCCAGGAGACCCGGCCGGAGGAGTTCCGCCGCGCCATGGAGGTCACCTACCTCGGGTACGTGCACGGCACACGGGTGGCCCTGTCCCACATGACCCCCCGCGATCGCGGGACGATCGTGCAGGTCGGCTCGGCACTGGCCTACCGGGGCATCCCCCTGCAGGCGGCCTACTGCGGCGCGAAGCACGCGATCGTCGGGTTCACCGAATCGCTGCGCTGCGAGTTGCTGCACGAGCGCAGCAGGGTGCAGGTGACGATGGTGCACCTGCCGGCGGTGAACACCCCTCAGTTCGACTGGCTGCTGTCCCGGCTGCCCCGGCACGCCGAACCGGTCCCGCCGATCTACGAGCCGGAGGTGGCCGCCCGGGCGATCGTGGGTGCCGTCGACCGGCCCGGCCGCCGGGAGCACTGGGTCGGCATGTCCACGGTGCTGACCATCCTGGGCAACCGCGTCGTGCCGGGGCTGCTCGACCGGTACCTGGCCCGGACCGGCTACAAGTCGCAGCAGACGGGCCGCCCCGCCGATCACGACCGGCCGAACAACCTGTGGCAGCCGCTGGACGGGCCGGGCGGGCACGACTACGGCGCCCGGGGCCGCTTCGCCGGCCGCTCCCACAGCCGCAGCCCGCAGGCCTGGCTGTCCCGCCACCGCGTCGCCGGCGTGGCGGGACTGGCGACAGCGGTGGCGGTGGCCGCCTGGGGCCGCCGCTGACGTCCGATCAGCGTCGCCGGGGCCTCGAGTCAGTCGGGGGTGTGCTGCTCGGCGCGGGTGGCCGAGGTGCGGGTGCTCGCGCCGCCGAGTTGCCGTGCCGAGTTGATCAGGCCGACGAGGCTGAATGCCTTGGGGGGTGTTGCCGAGCTGCCGGCCGGCTGCCGGGTCGTACTCCTCGCTGAGCAGGCCGACGTCGTTGCGCAGGTCGAGCAGCCGGGTGAACGTCTGCCCCGCCTCCCGGCGGGTGATCAGGCGGCCCAGCCACTCCGGATCGGCGGCGGCGAGGGGTTGGGCGGCGGCTGGGCCGTTGCCGGGGTCGTCCCCGCCGACCACGGCCGGCAGGTCCGGGAGACGCCGCAGGAGATCCTCGACCGCCGGTTCGCGCTGGGCGAGATCGACGCCGTGGAGTACCGGCGGGCTCGGGCGCACCTGACCGGACGGGACCCGGGCCCGTCATGAGCCGATCAGGCGGCGGATCTCCGCGGCGGCCGGGTGCCCCGGCGCGACCGCGAGGAACCGCCGCAGCACCTCCGGCGCGTCCGCCGGCCGGGTGGTCCGCTCGGCCAGGCCGAGTACCAGCAGCCCGTCGGGTGAGCCGGGCGAGTCGGTGAGGACCTGGCGGGCCGTCTGCTCCGCCCCGGCGGCGTCTCCCGAACGCAGCAGCGCGAAGGCGAGGCGCAGCCGGACGGCTTCGTCGGGCCGCTCCCGCAGGGCCTCGCGGTACATCTGGGCGGCGGCGTCGTACCGCTGCTGGCCCTCCAGGTCCTGCGCCAACCGCAGGGCGACCGCCGTCGGGTCGGCCGCGGGGGGCTGCGGCGTCGGCGGCGCCAGCCGGTCGGCGGCCACGGCCACCGTCGCCACCAGGGCGGTCAGCCCGATCG
>NZ_MUYZ01000544.1:0-2370 GCF_003013775.1 Micromonospora sp. MH33 | reverse complement strand
GCTGGCCCGGCAGGCCCGCCGCTGGGCCGACCGGTTCGCCGCACCCGACCAGCCCCGGCTCGCCGACGTCGGCTGGACCTCGCTGACCGCCCGTACGGCGCTGGAGCACCGGGCGGTCCTGCTCGCGGCCGACCACGCCGAGCTGGCCGCCGGGCTGCGCGCTCTCGCCGTCGGCGAGCCCACCGACGCCGTGGTCACCGGCCGCGCCACCGACCGGGGCGCCGTCGCGGTGCTCTTCTCCGGTCAGGGCGCGCAGCGCGCCGGCATGGGCCGGGAGCTGTACGGGACGTTCCCGGTGTTCGCCTCGGCGCTGGACGAGGTGTGCGCGCACCTGGACCCGCTGCTGCCGCAGCCGTTGACGACGGTGCTGTTCGCCGACGCGGGAACGCCGGAGGCGGACCTGCTGGACCAGACCGTCTACACCCAGGCGGGCCTGTTCGCCGTCGGGGTGGCGCTGTTCCGTCTCGTCGAGTCGTTCGGCGTCGTGCCGGATCACGTCGGTGGGCATTCGATCGGGGAGATCACCGCGGCGTACGTCGCGGGCGTGCTGTCCCTCGCGGACGCGTGCGCCCTCGTGGCGGCGCGGGGCCGGTTGATGCAGGCGTTGCCGGCCGGCGGTGGGATGCTCGCGGTCGCCGCGCCGGAGGCTGACGTCCTGCCGACGCTGGCCGGGCTGACCGACCGGCTCGGCATCGCGGCCGTCAACGGACCCGACGCCGTCGTGGTCTCCGGCGACCTGGACGCGGTGGACGAGACGGAACGGACCTGGCGGGCGCGGGGCGTCCGTACCCGCCGCCTGGCGGTGAGCCACGCGTTCCACAGTCCGTTGATGGAGCCCATGCTGGCCGAGTTCCGGACCGTGCTGGAGGGGTTGACGTTCCGCGCGCCGCTGCTGCCGGTGGTGTCCAACGTGACCGGTGCGCCGGTGGACCCGCAGGAGCTGACCCGGGTCGACTACTGGGTGCGGCACGTCCGCGAGGCGGTCCGCTTCGCCGACGGGGTGACCGCCCTGCGGGACGCGGGCGTCGACACGTTCCTGGAGATCGGCCCGCAGAGCGTCCTCACCGCGCTGATCCGCGAGACGCTGACCGGGGACGCCCACGCCGTCGCGACCCAGCGCCGGGGCCGTCCCGAGGCGCGCGCCCTGCTCACCGGGCTGGCGGAACTCTTCGCCGCCGGTGTCGCCGTCGACTGGGCCCCGGTCTTCGCCGGCGCCGCCGCCACCCGGGTGGACCTGCCCACGTACGCCTTCGCCGGGGACCGGTTCTGGCTCCGGCCCGCCGGGCGCACCTCGGACGTCTCCCGCGCCGGCCTCGGCGCGGCCGGCCACCCGCTGCTGGCCGCCGCCGTCCGGCTGGCCGGCGAGGACGCCGCCGTGCTGACCGGCCGGCTGTCGCTGTCGGCCCAGCCGTGGCTCGCCGACCACGTGGTGGCCGGCCAGGTCATCGTCCCCGGCACCGCGCTCGTGGAGCTCGTGCTGCGGGCCGGCGAAGAGTTCGGCCCCTGCCAGGTACGCGAACTGACCATCGCCGCGCCGCTGGTGCTCCCCGCGCAGGGCGCGGTGCGGGTCCAGGTCCGGGTCGGCCCGCGCGACGAGGCCGGCTGGCGCCCCGTCGCCGTGCACGCCCAGCCCGACCACGACCCGGACGGCGACTGGCTGCGGCACGCCGAGGGCGTGCTCACCGCCGCCGACCCGGCCGACGACAGCGGCCTCGGCGCGTGGCCCCCGGCGGGCGCCGTCGAAGCCGACCTCACCGGCTGGTACGACGCCCTCGCCGGCCACGGCATGACCTACGGGCCGGTGTTCCAGGGCCTGCGGCGGGCCTGGACCGACGGCGACGACACGGTCTACGCCGAGGTGGCCCTGCCGCCGGCCGGCCCCGACGGAGTCGCCGGGTTCGGCGTGCACCCCGCCCTGCTCGACGCCGCGCTGCACCCGACCGGCCTGCTGCCGGGCGACGGGACCACCGGGCCGAAGGCACCCTTCGCCTTCACCGGCGTCCAGGTCCACGCCGTCGGCGCGGACACCCTGCGGGTCCGGCTCACCCGGGCCGGCACGGCGGTGCGGCTGCTCGCCGTGGACCACACCGACCGGCCCGTGGTGTCCATCGACTCGCTCGTGCTGCGCGACCTGACCAGCGTCGACCCGCCGGCGGCCACCCAGGCCGCCCGGTCGCTGTTCCGGGTGGCCTGGCAGGCCGAACCGCTCACCCCCGTCCAGCCGCCCGCCACGGCGGTGCTCGGCGCGCCGGTGCCCGCCCTGGCCGACACGCCCGCCTACCCGGGGGTCGCCGAGCTGGTCACCGCCGGCGGCGTACCCCGGCTGGTGCTGCTGCCCGTGCCCGCGACGCCGGCCGCACCGGCGGCGGG
>NZ_MUYZ01000543.1:0-2383 GCF_003013775.1 Micromonospora sp. MH33 | reverse complement strand
CCGCGACCGGCTCGCCGGATTCGCCGACGCGTTCGCCGCGGCCGGCGTCGCCTGGCCGGCGATCACCGTGCTCAACGCCACCGGCAACAGCCGGGCGGCGGCCGCCGCCGCCGTCGCCCCGGTGCTGGCCGGCGACGACCCGCCCACGGCCGTGCTGGCCTGCTCGGACGTGCTGGCCCTCGGGGTGCTCGACGCGGCCGGCCCGCACCGGCACCTCTCGGTCACCGGCTTCGACGATGTCGCCGAGGCCGCCGCCGCGGGGCTGACCACCGTCCGGCAGCCGGCCGAGGAGAAGGGCCGGCTCGCCGCGGCACTGCTGCTGGAGCCGCCGGCCGACCCGGCCGGCGGCCGCCTTCTGCTTCCCACCGATCTCGTCGTCCGGACCTCCACCGGTCCCGTCCCCAGGAGTTGACCATGGAACACTCCACCGGCTTCGTCCTCGCCGTCGACGCCGTGACCCGGCACGTGAACTCCGCCCGCCCCGACGCCCCGGTCCGTCCCGACCGGCCCCGGCAGCCCCGGCTGGCGCCCACCCGGCTGGCCGCCGCGGCGGCGCTGCGCCGCCTCGCCGACCGGATGGAGCCGCGCCCCGCCCGGGTCCCCACCTGCCAGTCCTGACCCCGATCGACGGCCCGTCCGGGTGGCCGACGCCACCCGGAGGGCACCCCGTTCGGCCCGGAACCGCCCGATCGGCGCGGAACCCGGCACCGGGTTGGTGGGGCACCCCACCGGCCAGGCACACTGGACCACCATGTCGCCGTTCACGCCCTCGCTCCGGCTGCACGATCGGTACGTCCTGCGCGAGTGCATCGGGCTCGGTGGGATGTCCGAGGTGTGGCACGCCGACGACGAGGTCCTGCACCGTCCCGTCGCGGTGAAGGCCCTCGCCACGCAGCTCGCCGCCGACCCGCAGCTGCGCGCCACCATCCAGCGCGAGGCCCGCGCGGCGGCGCGGCTCACCCACCCGCACGTGACCCAGGTGTACGACTACGGCGAGGCCACCCTGCCCGACGGCTCGGTGGTGCCCTACCTCGTCATGGAGCTGGTCGAGGGGCGCACCCTGGCCGACCGGTTGAGCGGGGGGCCGCTCGCCTGGCCGGAAGCTGTCCGGCTGGCCGGGCAGATCGCCGCCGCCCTCGCCGCCGCGCACCGGATCGGCGTGGTGCACCGCGACATCAAGCCCGGCAACGTGATGCTCACCGAGACCGGGGCGAAGGTGCTCGACTTCGGCATCGCCACCCTGGCCGGGCCGCGCCACCCCCTCGCGGGGCAGACCGGCGAGCTGCTCATGGGCACCCCGGCGTACTTCGCGCCCGAGCGGATGACCCCCGGCCCGGCGAACCCGGCCAGCGACGTGTACGCCCTCGGCGCCCTGCTCTACCGCACCCTGACCGGGCGCGCTCCGCTGCCCGTGCAGACCTGGGACGACGTGCTCGACGTCCAGGCCCACCGCCCCCCGGTGCCGCCGCTGCGCATCCCCGGGCTGCCCGCTGACATCGCCGAACTCACCCTGGCCTGCCTGGCCGTGGACCCGGCGCGGCGGCCCACCGCCGCCCAGCTCGCCACCCGGCTCGGCGCCGGTCAACCGACCGACCCGCCGACCGCGATCCTGCCCACGGTGCCCCGCCCGGAGCACCCGCCGACGCTGATCGAGCGGGCCCCCCGCCCGGTCCCACCGCCGCCCGCGCGGCCGGCCACCCGGTCGAACCGGCTCATCGGGGCGCTGGTCGCCGCCGGGGTGGTGCTGCTGCTCGCCCTGGTCGGGACGCTGCTGCTCGGCGACAACCCCGACACCCCGGCGGGCACCGGGCCGGTCGCCGGCCCGTCGACCGGCACGACGCCGGCCGAGGAACCGGCCCCCTCGACGCCGTCCGAGCCGGCCACTCCAGCCCGGCCGACACCCGGCCGGCACCGGTCACCCTGCGCCAGCTCGCCGCGCAGTTCGCCGACGTGGTCGACCAGGCCGTCGCGGACGGCCGGATCGAGCGGAAGACCGCGAACGACCTGCGCGAGAAGGCCGCCGAGCTGGACCGCGGTAAGCCCAAGGACCGCGCCAAGCGGGTCGAGGGCCTGCGCGAGCGGATCGGTGACCTGGCCGACGACGGCAAGCTCGACGAGGCCACGGCCGGTGCCCTCCAGGACCTGCTCGACGCGTACGCGGGGCTGCGCGGGGGCGGCCGCGACGAGGGCTGAGCCGCCCGGCTCAGACCAGCCGCACCGGGTCGCCCGCCCGCACCCGGCCCGCCCGGACCACCTGCGCGTACGCGCCGACGCAGGGCCTCGGGGCCAGGCCGTCCAGCGGCACCACCCGGTTCAGCCGGGCCGGCACGCGCAGCGCCTCCGGGTCGCGGGGGAGCCGACCGTGCGCCAGCGTCGGCACCGC
>NZ_MUYZ01000542.1:0-2401 GCF_003013775.1 Micromonospora sp. MH33 | reverse complement strand
ATGTCCCGGCCCCGCAGCCGCCGCACCTCCTCCTCCGGCAGCCCGACCAGCTGACGACCACCCACCGAGATCTCCCCGGTGATGGTGGCCCGCTTCGTGTTGTGCAGACCCAGGACCGCCAGCGACGTGACGCTCTTCCCCGAACCCGACTCCCCCACGATGCCCAGCGTGCGACCGCGCTCGACGGCGAACGACACCCCGTCGACGGCCTTCACCACGCCGTCCTCGGTCTCGAACCGCACCCGCAGGTCCGTGACCCGCAGATAGGGGCCCTCGCCGGTGCGCTGCTCCGGCACCTCGGGGCGGTCCGGCTCCCCGGACGGCACCGACTCCGACCTGCCCATGACCGCCTCCCTCTGTGACGAAGAGAACTTACAACAAACTTCTGGAGGCGAAAATAAGCTACAGAACGCGGCCTGTCAGCGGCCCGAGCGTAACGACTGGGTTTCCAACCTGAACAGCCCTCACCTGGACATTCATGGTTGCGACTGGGCAACGCCTCCAGCGGCAGGGCGCGCACTACGTCGAGCGATCCGTCACGAAGGCGGGCGAGGTGCTGGAGTTGACCGATCCCGCCGGGCGACGATCCACCCCGAGGAACTGCTCGGCTGACGCACGTCGGTCGGTTCGCCTAGGGTCGGGCGCATGACGGGATTCGACGCGGCCACGGCCGCTGTCCAGGCCGCCCTCGACGCGGGAGCCCGGTACGCCGACGCCCGGGTGATGCACCGCCGCTACGAGTCGATGTCGGCCCGCAACGGGGACATCGAGGAGCTGACCCAGGACGAGAGCATCGGGCTGGGCGTCCGCGCCCTGGTCGGGTCGAGTTGGGGCTTCCACGCCGTACCCGAGCTGTCGGACGCCGCGGCGCGCGACGCCGGCCGGCGCGCCGCGGCGATCGCCACCGCGAGCGCGCGGGTCCCCGGCCCGCCGATCGACCTGGTCGCGGTCGAGGCGACGGTGGCGAGCTGGGCCTCGGCCTGCGACGTCGACCCGCTCGGCGTGCCGCTCACCGACAAGGGCGACCTGCTGGTGCGCGCCACCGCGACGATGCGGGAGCACGGCGCCGACCTGGCCGAGGGGCTCTACCAGATCTGGGACACCACCAAGTGGTTCGTCTCCAGCGAGGGGCACCGCATCGACCAGCGCATCCGGGAGTGCGGCGGCGGCATCTCGGCCACCTCGATCGGCGACGTTGAGACCCAGCGCCGCTCCTACCCGAGCTACCGCGGCCAGTACGGCACCACCGGCTGGGAACTGGTCACCTCACTCGACCTGGCCGCACACGCCGCGCGGATCGCCGAGGAGTCCCGGGAGCTGCTCACCGCCCCGGAGTGCCCGTCCGGCGAGACCGACCTGATCCTCGGCGGCGAGCAGCTCGCCCTCCAGATCCACGAGTCGGTCGGGCACGCCATCGAGCTGGACCGGATCCTCGGCTGGGAGGCGGCCTTCGCCGGCACGTCCTGGTTGGACCTGAGCCGGCTCGGCACGCTTCAGTACGGCTCGGAGCTGATGAACATCACCATCGACCCGACCATCCCCGGCGCGCTGGGCAGCTTCGGCTTCGACGACGAGGGCTCCCCGGCGGCCAGGCGGGACGCGGTCCGCGAGGGGCGCTGGGTGGGGGTGCTCGCCGGCCGTGACTCGGCCGCCGTCGCGGGCCTCGACTACGGCGGCAGCGTACGGGCGGACGGCTGGGCCCGGCTGCCCATGGTGCGGATGACCAACGTGGGCCTGGAGCCGGGCCCGCACACGCTCGACGAGATCATCGCGGCCACCGACGACGGGGTGCTGATGGACATCAACCGGTCCTGGTCGATCGACGACAAGCGGCTCAACTTCCAGTTCGGCTGCGAGGTCGGCTGGGAGGTGAAGAAGGGCCGGCGGGGGCGGCTGCTGCGCAACCCCACCTACACCGGCATCGGGCCGGTGTTCTGGCGCTCGATGGACATGCTCTCTTCCGAGATCGTGCCGTGGGGCACGCCGAACTGCGGCAAGGGGCAGCCCGGCCAGACCGGGCACACCGGCCATCCGGCCGCCCCGGCCCGCTTCCGCAACGTCCGGGTGGGGGTGCGGGCATGACCGAGGTGGACCTCGCCGGCCGGGTGGTGGAGCTGGTCCGGCGGCTGGCCGGGCCGGGCGCCGAGGCCGAGGTGGTGGTGACCCGGGCCGACCTGGCGCTGACCCGGTTCGCCAACTCCTTCATCCACCAGAACGTCGCCGAGTCGGCCACCACGGTCCGGCTCCGGCTGCACGCCGACGGCCGGACGGCCGCGGGCAGCGGCAGCCTGGTCGACCCCGACGGGCTGACCGCGCTGGTGGAGCGGACCCTGGCCGCGGCGCGGCTCTGCCCGCCCGACCCGGCCTGGCCGGGACTCACCCCGCCGGCGCCGGTCCCGTC
>NZ_MUYZ01000541.1:0-2447 GCF_003013775.1 Micromonospora sp. MH33 | reverse complement strand
GGGGTCAGCCGCCGGGTGGCGAGCCGTTCCAGGTCGACGGGCTGCCAGCCGCGCGGCCAGAGCCGCGCCACGCCGTGGGTCAGCCGGGCGAGCAGCGCCGCGTCCACCGCCGGCGGGTCGCCGACCACCAGCCGGTCCAGGGCCCGTTCGGCTGCGCGTACGTCGGTGCCGCGCGCCGCCGCGAGGGCGTCGGCGAGCACCTGTTCGGCGTCCGGCACGGGTGGCTCCCTCTCTGGCGGCAGGTGGCGGGTCGCGCACCCGGGAACGAACGGTACCGGCGCGGAAGCTTCCCCGACCCGTGAGCGCGCTCACCCGTTCATCCGTCCGGGCCCGGCGTCCGTACTCCTGGCCGGACCGGGGCGGCGCGACGGACGGAGATCGGCGTGGGCGGGCGGGGTGGGCGGGACCGGGGTCTGCACCGCCGGCGGCGGGCGTCCCGCGCCGGCACGCTGACCCTGGTGGTGCTGCTGGTCGCGGCCGGCCTCGGCGCCGGCGGGTACGCCGCCCGGCGGCACCCGGACCTGCTGGTCGCGGCCGGCGTGCGGGCCGGCGCCCCGGCTGCCGGAACGGCCCGCCCGGCGGTGACCCCGCGCGCCGCGCCGCCCGTCCCCGCCGCCGGCCGGGTGCCGCCCGGCATCAGCTACCCGGCCCGGGGTACGGGCGCCTTCCGCACCGCCACCGGCGTCGGCGCCGTGGCCGGCCGCGGTGGCGAGCTGCTCCGCTACCGGGTCGCCGTGGAGGACGGCATCCGCAACGTCGACGTGGAGCGCTTCGCCCGGGAGGTGGCGGCGACCCTGGCCGACCCCCGCGGCTGGACCGGCGACGGCCGGTGGCGGCTGCAACGGGTGGGGCGCGACGACCGGGCCGACTTCACCGTGCTGCTGACCACGCCGGTGACCCGGGGCCGGCTCTGCGCCGACACCACGGACCGCTACACCTCCTGCCGCAACGGCGACCAGGTGGTGATCAACGTGGCCCGCTGGGTGCACGGCGTGCCGCACTTCCGCGACCTCGGCCGCTACCGCCAGTACCTGCTCAACCACGAGGTCGGGCACCGGCTCGGCCGGGGTCACGAACTCTGCCCCCGGGGCGGCGGCCCGGCGCCGGTGATGGAGCAGCAGACGCTCGGCCTGCACGGCTGCACCCCGAACGCCTGGCCCCTGGTGGACGGCGCGCCGCACAGCGGCCCGTCCGGCCAGTACGACGACCCGATCCCGGCCGAGGACTGAGCGCCGAGCTGGAGTAGTCACAGAGGGGTGAATACTGGGCGGGTGGAGAGCGTCCGCCCCCGCCTGCTGCTGGTCGAGGACGACCGTGCCCTCACCGGCCTGCTCGCCGACCTGTTCACCGAGGAGGGGTACGAGGTCGACGTGGCCGGCGACGGGCACAGCGGCCTGCACCACGCGCTGACCCGCGACTACCAGCTCATGGTGGTCGACCGGGGGCTGCCGGCTCTGGACGGGTTGGCGCTGGTGGTCCGGCTGCGCGCCCGCGGCGTGGCCTGCCCGGTGCTGCTGCTGACCGCCCGGGGATCGGTCGACGACCGGGTGGAGGGGCTGGACGCGGGTGCGGAGGACTACCTGGTCAAGCCGTTCGAGGTGGCCGAGCTGCTGGCCCGGCTCCGGGCGCTGCGCCGCCGGCACCCGGAGGCGGCCGGCTGGCTGTCGCTCGGGCGGCGCCGGCTGGACGTCGACAACCGGCGGGTGCTCGACGGCGCCGGGGAGATCCCGCTCTCCGCCCGCGAGTTCGCCGTGCTGCACGCCCTCGCCGGCCGGCCGTCGAAGGTCTTCACCCGGGCCGAGCTGCTCAGCGCCGCCTTCGACAACGCCGACGCGCCGGGCACCGTCGACGCCTGCGTCCACCACCTGCGCCGAAAGCTGGGCCGGGACGCCGTCCGTACGGTGCACGGGCTGGGCTACCGGCTCGGACCGGGCTGAGGCGGGCAGCGGCGTGGACGAGGCCCGGCTGGACCGCGCCCGGCGAACCAGCGTGGCCCAGACCGCCGGGGTGATCGGGATCGTCCTGCTGCTGGTCGGCGCGCTGATGTTCGTGCTCACCAGCCGACAGGAGTCCCGGGCGCTGGACGTCGGGCTGACCGAGGTGCTGGCGGCGGCCGAGGACGTGGACGACCCGCCGCCCGGACAGTTCCTGGCCCGGCAGCGCCCCGGTACGGCGGCGGTCGAGGTGACCAGGAGCGCGTCCCCGGAGCTGGTCCGGATCCTGGACGGCGCGGTCGGGCGACCGCCCGGTCGGTACGAGACCGGCACCCGGGACGATCAGCGGATCCGTGTGCTGGTCGCCGAACGGGCGGACGGCAGCCGCTGGGCGGTCGCCGCCGACCTCGCGCCGCTGCGCCGGCGGCAGGGCCAGCTCGCCGTGGCGCTGCTCGTGGCCGAGCTGGCCGGCCTGGCCGGTGCACTGGTCGCGGCCGCGCTGCTGGCGCGGCG
>NZ_MUYZ01000540.1:0-2447 GCF_003013775.1 Micromonospora sp. MH33 | reverse complement strand
GGCTCGGGGGCCGGTGGAGCCTGGTCGGTTGCGGTTCGTGGCGACCACCGATGGTGTGGGTGTCCCGCGTCCGCCGGTGGGGGTGGCGGACGACCCGACCACCGCTGTCCCGGAAGAAGCGGATCTGGCCGGGATGGACGGGGCGGCGCGGACCACGGCGGCGTCGACCCCGCCGGTCGAGCCGGACCCTTCGGCTTTTCCGTGGTGGGACGACCCGCTGGCCGGACTCGATATGACGACACCGGGCTGGGAAGGGGAATCTGCGGACTGGGAAGGGGAATCTGCGGACTGGGAAAGGGAAGTGGTAAAAGCCACAGCCTCCTTGAAGTTCGCTGGAACCAAGGCGGAGGTGGCGTTTGGTAGGTGGGCGGGCGGGGTGTTCGAATTCGATCCCGCAACTCTTGACGTGAGACCGCCGCACGTCGTCTTCACGGAGTCGGTGTTCAGCACCTACGGGGAAGAGTTCGGGAAGAAAGGCATCACTAAGCCGACTGGATTGAGCGGGTGGCTGGCCCGCCAACTGGCCGAGGAACTCGCCCTGGGCAGATCGTCGGAGTTCTGGAAGCTTCTTCCGTATCCGGATCCGGAGAACATGTCCGAGCAGCAACGAGACGCCCTGAACCGGATCTGGCTCGACAAGATGGCAAACGTCCGAACTACGAGTTACGAGGTCACGCGTGTCGCTCTCCATCTGCTGGCCAAGGGGTTGGACCAGCCGATGCGGCTCTACCATCCGTTCGGCGACCCGTACGAGGACATCGGCCCGCCGCCCGCTGACGGTGCCATCCCACGCCCCGTCGTGTGGTGGAAGGGTGGTTACATCGTCCTCAGACCTCTTGACTCGGCCGACACCCTCGCCCGCCTCGCCAGCGGCTACCAGCGGACGTCGATACCCGAACGCGAACAGCAGCGGTGGGACAGCCTTTACACCGGGGCACTCGGTCTACTGAAAGCCAGGATCGAAACGGCGGAAAAGAATTCTTCCGAGCATCACCGGTCCCTCCTGCGATACACACTTGACCGGGACCTCGCGGCAATCGGTAAGCGCCCCTTTTCTCCTCGCCGCCTAGCCGAGGAACTTGACGCGTACCGCGAATACCTCACCGGCCTCGGTGACGACGGCATCTGGGCAGGTGATTACCGATGGGAACTCGAAGACCCGTTCACCCTCCGGTTTGCCGCCACCGTTAAAGCCGCCGGTGGCGCGAAGACGACATTGCGCACCAATCTGGGCGGACAGGAGGTGCCATTAACTGGTGTCGATCACGTGGTTCTAACGAGCGATATGGTCGCTGTTGACTTCGGGTCGGTCGACGGGGCGGGTGTCGGTATTGTCAAGATCCCGTACCTGGCCGACGGCGTCGAAAAGTTCGCCTACCGGGAGATCGATCGCAAATTTTCTGACACCGAGCTGGCCGAACTGAGAGGCAGGGTGCCCGGCCAGGTGTGGCAACTCGACGATCAGCCGGTCGGCTCCCTCTATCACATCACGTCGGGCTTCGACCCCGCGACGAACCAACTAACCCGCTCCTTCGGCAAGGGCTCCGAGGGCGAAAAAACCCGGAGAGCCCGTATCCCGGTCGCCAAAGTGGTCGACGGACGTTTCTTTACCATCCCGAACGACATGAAGGAGGTCATTCTTCGACTCGGGTACGGCCCGGATCATCGACCCATCGCGGTCGTGGTGATGCCGGCTGAGAAGAGCGGGGCCGGACGGGACCTGTATCTGCAACTGGTCAGTCCTGCCCCCACCGTCGACGACGTTGAGTTGCTGCGCAAAACGGCGCTGTGGGAAAGAAGCTTGCCTTGGTGGAGCATTTCCTCGGTGAAATCCTTCAACGACACAATTCGCTCGAGAAATCGATTGCCTGTTCCTCTGGATTTTTCTCTCGGCGGCAAGAACTGGTCTAAGACGCCAGATGGGCGGGAGGTGAATCTCGCCCCTGGGACGCCGGTCACTTTGCAGGTGGGGGAGCGTCGCCGGCCGGTCGGGAAGGATCACATTGTCGACAGCGTCAACGAGGTTGTCGTCGTGGTCAAGGTGCCACTGGTCCCGATACCGGACGCGCCGGCGTCCGAACCCGAATACGCCTTCAAGCTCTTCAGTATGGATGAAGAGGTGAATTTCGCTGATCTCATAGAGCAACTCCAAGAGCGGCAGACGTTGCTCGACCGGCGCAGAGAGCGACCTGAGTCGGGAGGTCGGCGGGCCCCGAAGCGTCCGCGTGTCCAGGATGGATCGTCGGTGCCCGGCCCGGCGACCGCGCCACACCAGCCGCCGCCCCCACCGGATGTGGCTGGTGAGGCGGGACGTGGTGATCGGCTGCTGCCGAGTCAGTTGTCGGAGGATGAGGTGTCGGCCCGGTTCCGGTGGCTGGGTGGGGTGAATGCGGTTCGTGGTGGCGATCCGGTTTTGCGGGGGCGGGGTTACGACACGAACTGTGTGT
>NZ_MUYZ01000054.1:0-30450 GCF_003013775.1 Micromonospora sp. MH33 | reverse complement strand
GGCGGCGAGCAGCCGGCCGGCGGCGGCGACCGCGTCGCGGTTCGGCGCGTCCGGCGAGACGCCGCGCACCGGGGAACGCAGCGAGACGCCGACCCGCAGCCGCGGCGGCGGGACCAGCTTCTCCGGGCGCCGCCCGGCCAGCACCGAGAAGCCGACCACCGCGTCGGCCACCGTGCTGGTCAGCATGCCGTGCTCGGTGAGGCCGAACCAGTCGTCCGCGCCGAGCTGGCAGGGCACCACGCCCCGGCCGGGCTTGAGCCCGACCAGCCCGCAGCAGGCCGCCGGGATGCGGATCGAGCCGAGGCCGTCGTTGCCGTGCGCCATCGGCACCAGCCCGGCGGCCACCGCGGCGGCCGCCCCGCCGGAAGAACCGCCGGGGGTGCGCGCCGGGTCCCACGGGTTGCGGGTCACCCCGGTCTCGTCGTCGGTGAGGGCCCAGAGGCCCAACTCCGGCATCCGGGTCACGCCGAGGATCACCGCGCCCGCGCCGCGCAGCCGGCGGACCACCTCGTGGTCGGCCTCCGCCACCGGGGTACGCACCGCGGCCGACCCGTTCCACGTCGGCAGGCCGGCGACCGGGGTGTTCTCCTTGACCGCCACCGGCACGCCGGCCAGGGGGAGGTTGGCCAGGTCCTCCTGCTCGTCGACCTTCTCCGCCTCGGTAATCGCCTCGCCGCCGCGTACCGCGCGGAACGCGGCCAGCTCGGCGTCGGCCCGGGCGATGTGGTCGAGGTGGTCGGCCACGACCTGGGTGGCGGAGACGTCACCCCGGCGTACGCCGCGGGCGATCTGCTTCGCGGTCGCCCCCACCCAGGTCGTCGGCATGATGTCCTGCACGGCCATCCTCCCCAGCCAGCGTCAGCCCAGCGCCTGCTCCAGATCGGCGAGCAGGTCGTCGACCGTCTCGATGCCGACAGACAGTCGCACGAGATCGCCGGGAACTTCAAGCGGCGAGCCGGCAGCACTCGCGTGTGTCATCCGTCCCGGGTGCTCGATCAGGGATTCGACCCCGCCGAGCGACTCGGCGAGCACGAAGAGCTTGGCCCGGTTGCAGATCTCCACGGCGTGCTCCTCGCCGCCCGCCGCGCGGAAGGAGATCATGCCGCCGAACCGGCGCATCTGCTTGGCGGCCACCTCGTGACCCGGGTGCGCCGGCAGACCCGGGTAGATGACCTGCGCGACCTTCGCGTGACCGTCCAGGTAGGCGGCGATCCGCTCGGCGTTGTCGCAGTGCCGGTCCATCCGTACCCCGAGGGTCTTGATGCCGCGCAGGGTGAGCCAGGCGTCGAAGGGGCCGTTGACGGCGCCCATCGCGTTCTGGTGGTAGCGCAACTCCTCGCCGAGCGTCCGGTCGGCGGCGATCAGGGCGCCACCGACCACGTCGGAGTGACCACCGATGTACTTGGTGGTCGAGTGGACCACCACGTCCGCGCCGAACGCGATCGGCTGCTGGAGGTACGGCGAGGCGAAGGTGTTGTCGACCACCAGCAGCGCGTCGGCCTCGTGCGCGACGGCGGCCAGCGCGGCGATGTCGGCGATGCCGAGCAGCGGGTTGGTCGGCGTCTCCACCCAGACGATCCGGGTGGCGCCGGGGCGGATCGCGGCCCGGACCGCGTCCGGGTCGGAGACCTTGGCCGGGGTGTAGTCGAGCCCCCAGCGCTCGGCCACCTTGGCGAAGAGCCGGTAGGTGCCGCCGTACGCGTCGTCCGGGATCACCACGTGGTCCCCCGGCTTGCAGACGGTCCGCAGCAAGGTGTCCTCGGCGGCCAGGCCGCTGGCGAAGGCGAGCCCCACCGGCCCGCCCTCCAGCGCGGCGAGGCACTCCTGGAGCGCGTCCCGGGTGGGGTTGCCGGAGCGGCTGTACTCGTAGCCCTCCCGGGGCGCGCCGACGGCGTCCTGGGCGTAGGTGCTGGTCTGATAGATCGGCGGGATCACCGCGCCGGTGCGGGCCTCCGGGTCCTGACCGGCGTGGATGGCGAGCGTCTCGAAGCCGTGACTCATCCCCGAGACGTTAGCCCGCCCGCCCCGTCCCACCGCGTGGAACCCGCCCGCGGACCGCGCCGGCTGTTGAAGTGAATCTTGGCGGGTTGCCGATCCAGACGAACGGGAGGTCGCCAAGATCGGCCCGGCAACCGGCGACCTCGGGGGTCAGCGCCTAACCTGGCGGGGTGAGCGGGTGCGTGTTCTGCGGGATCGTGGCGGGCGAGGTGCCGGCGTTCCGGGTCGCCGACGAGGCGGACGGGGTGGCCTTCCTGGACACCCGGCCGGTGTTCAAGGGCCACGTGCTGGTGGTGCCCCGTACGCACCTGGTCACCCTGGCCGACCTGCCGGCCGACGCGCTGCCCGGCTACTTCCGGCTGGTGCAGCGGCTCGCGGTGGCGGTGGAGGCCGGCCTGGGATCGGGCGGGACGTTCGTGGCCATGAACAACAAGGTGTCCCAGTCGGTCCCGCACCTGCACACCCACGTGGTGCCCCGGACCAGGGGCGACGGGCTGCGCGGCTTCTTCTGGCCGCGGACCCGGTACGCCGACGACGCCGAGGCCGAGGACTTCGCCGGCCGGGTCGCCGCCGCGCTGGCCTGAGCCCGGGACCGTCGGGTAAGGAACCGGGGGCCGGCGCTGTTGAACCCGCTGGGAAAGCCACGAGAGGAGTCCCACCGTGTTCCTTCGCCGCATCAAGGCCGAGATGATCTCTCCCGGCCAGGCCCTGCCGGGCCGCCCGATCGCGATGCCGATCGCCGACCGGCACGAGGTGCTGCCGTCCTCGCTGAAGGGCCCCTTCCCCGAGGGCGCGCAGGTCGCCGTCTTCGGGATGGGCTGTTTCTGGGGTGCCGAGCGGCTCTTCTGGACCCTCCCCGGCGTCGTCACCACGTCGGCCGGCTACGCGGGTGGGTACACCACCAACCCGACGTACGAGGAGGTCTGCTCGGGGATGACCGGGCACGCCGAGGTGGTCCAGGTGGTCTACGACCCGTCGAGGATCAGCTACGAGGACCTGCTCAAGGTCTTCTGGGAGAACCACGACCCGACCCAGGGCATGCGCCAGGGCAACGACGTCGGTACGCAGTACCGGTCGGCGGTCTACGCCACCACCGACGAGCAGCTGGCCACCGCACAGGCCTCGCGGGACGCGTTCGCGCCGATCGTGGCGCGGGCCGGCAAGGGTGAGATCACCACGGAGATCGCCCGGCTCGGCGAGTACTACTTCGCCGAGGACTACCACCAGCAGTACCTCGCGCCGACGAAGAACCCGAACGGGTACTGCAACCACGGCCCCAACGGGCTGAGCTGCCCGGTCGGCGTGGCTCGTACCGCCGGCTGAGCGACCCGACGTCCGTTTCCGGGCCTGCGGTGTTTGTCACATCGCGGGCCCGGCCCGATTCGGGCACCGGCCCGCCCGGCCACCGGATCTTCATCCAGGCCAGCCGCCGGGTCGGGGTGGTCGCGCATCCTAGCAAAGACGTAACGTCCCCGACATCAGCTCACCAGGCGGACCGCAACAGTCTCTGGCAGCATTGCCTGGCATGTGCGGACTGGCAGGAGAGTTCCGGAGGGACGGATCGCGGGCCGACGTCGCGGCGGTGGAGCGGATGGCGGCCACCATGAGCGACCGGGGCCCGGACGACAGCGGGGTCTGGTCCCAGGGGCCGGTCGCCCTCGGCCACCGCCGCCTGAAGATCATCGACCTCTCGGCCGCCAGCGGCCAGCCGCTGGTCGACCCGGCCGCCGGGCTCACCGGCGTCTTCAACGGGTGCATCTACAACTACCGTGAGCTGCGCGAGGAGTTGCGGGCCAGGGGGCACCGCTTCTTCTCGGCCGGCGACAGCGAGGTCGTGGTCAAGGCGTACGCCGAGTGGGGGCTCGACTTCGTCGACCACCTGGTCGGCATGTTCGCGGTGGCGATCAGCGAACGGGACACCGGCCGGCTGGTGCTGGCCCGGGACCGGCTCGGCATCAAGCCGCTCTACCTGGCCGAGAGCCCCGGCGTGGTGCGCTTCGCGTCGACCCTGCCGGCGCTGCTCGCGGGCGGCGGCGTCGACACGGCCATCGACCCCGTGGCGCTCGCCCACTACCTGAGCTTCCACAGCATCGTGCCGCCGCCGCGGACCATCCTGCGCGGCGTCGCCAAGCTCCCCCCGGCCACGGTCCGGGTGTACGAGCCGGACGGGACCACCCACGACCGGGTCTACTGGGACCCGTCCTTCACCCGCGCCGCCGAGCGGGCCGGCTGGTCCGAGCGGGACTGGCAGGACGCGCTGCTGGAGTCGCTGACCACCGCCGTCCGCCGCCGGATGGTGGCCGACGTGCCGGTGGGCGTGCTGCTCTCCGGCGGGCTCGACTCCAGCCTGGTGGTCGCTCTGCTGGCCGGCGAGGGGCAGTCCGGTCTGGCCACCTTCTCCATCGGCTTCGACGCGGTCGGCGGCCGGGAGGGCGACGAGTTCGTCTACTCCGACCTGGTGGCGAAGACCTTCAGCACCGACCACCACCAGCTCCGGGTGCCCACCGGCGACCTGCTGCCGCCGCTCGAGGCCGCCGTCGCCGCGATGAGCGAGCCCATGGTCAGCCACGACTGCGTGGCGTTCTGGCTGCTCAGCCAGGAGGTCGCCCGGCACGTCAAGGTGGTCCAGTCGGGCCAGGGCGCGGACGAGATCCTGGGCGGCTACCACTGGTACCCGCCGCTGGCCGGGATCGACCGGGAGCGGGCGCTCGAGACGTACGCGACGGCGTTCTTCGACCGCGACGCGGCGGGCCTGACCCGGGTGCTC
This sequence comes from Micromonospora sp. MH33, assembly GCF_003013775.1. Classification (NCBI taxonomy): domain Bacteria; kingdom Bacillati; phylum Actinomycetota; class Actinomycetes; order Micromonosporales; family Micromonosporaceae; genus Micromonospora; species Micromonospora sp. MH33. Next base: position 25,685 of record NZ_MUYZ01000054.1, on the reverse strand, counting down.
AACCCCGCGTGGCTGGCCGAGGGCGACCCGGCGCGGGAGTTCGTGGCCGCCCACCTCGGCCGGCCCGGCGCGCAGACGGCGGTCGACGCCGGCCTGCGCATCGACACCCAGGTCATGCTGACCGACGACCCGGTGAAGCGGGTCGACAACATGACCATGGCACACGGGCTGGAGGCCCGGGTGCCGTTCCTCGACCACGAGTTCGTCGAGCTGGCCGCGAGCTGCCCGCCGGAGCTGAAGCTGGCCCAGGGCGGCAAGGGCGTGCTCAAGGAGATCGGCCGGCGGGTCCTGCCGCACGAGGTCATCGACCGGCCGAAGGGCTACTTCCCGGTCCCGGGCCTCACCCACCTGGAGGGCAAGCTGCTCGACCGGGTACGCGACGCGCTCACCGCGCCCGAGGCGCGGCGCCGCGACCTGTTCCGCGCCGACTACGTCGACGCGCTGCTCGCCGACCCGAACGCCGAACTGACCCCGTTGAACGGAAACAAGCTGTGGCAGCTGGGACTCCTGGAAATGTGGCTCCAGAGCCACGGAATCGACTGACCGTGAGCGACACCCTCGCCACCGGCGCGGCGCGTTCCGACCGGGAACGGGTGCTGGGCCGGCGCCGGGAGCGGGTCGGCCCGGGCGGCGACCCGGTGGCGCCCGGCACCCCCGAGCCGCCCCGGCGGCCGACCGACGGGTCCGGTGTGGTGCTGGACTGCGGCTGGGGCCGGCTGGTCTTCGGGCAGACCTTCGCCGAGCAGGCCGCCGTCGCCGACGTGCTGCGCTCCGAGGCGGCCGGCGCCCGGGACATCTGCATCTACCTGCGCGACCCGCACGTGCTGGTCTCCCGCCTCCCCGACGAGTTGTTCATCGACCCGTCGCTGACCTACCGGCTGCAGCTCGGCGAGCACCGGCCGGCCGCGACCGAGGGCAGCGAGATCCCCGGCCTGGCGGTCCGGCCGCTGCGCGACGCCGGCGACGCGGACGCGGTGAACCGGATCTACGCCCGCAACGGCATGGTCACGGCGCCCGTCGAGGTGCTGGTCGACAACGCCGGCACCGACCGGTTCCTGCACCTGGTCGCGGAGGACGCCACCGGCGAGGTGGTCGGCACCATCACCGGGGTGGACCACGTCGCGGTCTTCGGCGACCCGGAGAACGGCGCCAGCCTCTGGTGCCTGACCGTGGACTTCAACACCGCGCCGCCCGGCACCGGCCAGGCGCTGCTCACCGCGCTGGCCGACCGGCTCGACGCGCGCGGCCGGGCGTACGTGGACCTGTCGGTGCTGGCCGAGAACTCGGGGGCGATCCGGCTCTACGAGCGGCTCGGCTTCCACCGCACGGGGACGCTCTGTGTGAAGCGGAAGAACCCGATCAACGAGCGGCTCTTCCTGCCCGCCCTGCCGGCGGGATACGACGAGCTGAACCCGTACGCGAAGATCGTCGCGGACGAGGCGATGCGGCGCGGCATCCGGGTCGAGGTGACCGACCCGCGCTGGGGCGAGCTGCGGCTGACCAGCGGCGGCCGGACCGTGCACACCCGCGAGTCGCTCTCCGAGCTGACCTCGGCGGTGGCGATGAGCCGCTGCGACGACAAGCGGGTGACCCGGCGCATCCTCACGGAGGCCGGGCTGTCGGTGCCGCGCGGCCGGACCGCCACGGGCGACGCCGACGACCTGGCCTTCCTGGCCGACGTCGGGCCGGTGGTGGTCAAGCCGGCCCGGGGCGAGCAGGGCAACGGCATCACGGTCGGGGTACGCACGCCGGAGGCGCTGACCGCGGCCGTCGAGCTGGCCCGCCGGTTCTGCCCGGACGTACTGATCGAGGAGCTGCGCGCGGGCGAGGACCTGCGGGTGGTCGTCATCGACCACGAGGTGGTGGCCGCGGCGGTCCGCCGGCCCGCGCAGATCACCGGGGACGGGGTGCACGACGTCACCGAGCTGATCGAGCGGCAGAGCCGCCGCCGCGCCGCCGCCACCGGCGGGGAGTCCCGGATCCCGATCGACGACATGACCCGCGAGGTGGTGGCCGAGGCCGGCCACCGGATGCACGACGTGCTCGCCGAGGGGCAGGTGCTGGCGGTCCGCCGGACCGCGAACCTGCACACCGGGGGCACCATCCACGACGTGACCGCCGAGCTGCACCCCGCCATCGCCGAGGCGTGCGTGACGGCCAGCCGGGCACTGGACATCCCGGTCACCGGGCTGGACCTGCTGGTCCCCGCCGCCGACCGGCCGGAGCACGTGTTCATCGAGGCGAACGAGCGGCCCGGCCTGGCCAACCACGAGCCGCAGCCGACCGCCGAGCGCTTCGTCGACCTGCTCTTCCCCGGCACCCGGGCGCCGCAGCGGCTCTGGTCGCCGGCCGGCACGGGAGGGGCGGCGTGAGCCCGAAGCCGCTGGAACTCGACCTCGACTACCTGCGCCAGGTGCTGGTGGAGCTGCTGGAGATCCCCAGCCCGGCGGGGCGTACCGACCACATCCAGCAGTACGTGGGCGAGCGGCTCTCCGCGCTCGGCATCAGCTCGACGCTGACCCGGCGCGGGGCGCTGAGCGCCTGCCTGCCCGGGCCGCGGCAGACCGGCGCCGACCGGGCCATCGTGGTGCACACCGACACCATCGGCGGCATGGTGAAGCGGCTCAAGGAGAACGGCCGGCTGGAGGTGAAGCCGATCGGCACGCACAGCGCCCGCTTCGCCGAGGGCGCCCACGTGCGGGTCTTCACCGACGACCTGGAGCGGGTGGTCACCGGCCAGGTGCTGCCGCTGAAGGCCAGCGGGCACCGCTACAACGAGGGCGTCGACCTCCAGGGCGTCGGCTGGGAGCTGGTCGAGGTCCGGGTCGACGAGCCGGTCGCCGACGAGGCCGGGCTGCGGGCACTCGGCGTCGACGCCGGCGACTTCGTCGCGCTGCTGGCCAACCCGACGATCACCCCGAGCGGGTACGTCAAGTCCCGGCACCTGGACGACAAGGCCGGGGTGGCCGCGGTGCTGACCGCGTTCAAGGCGATGGTCGACGCGGGGGTCACCCCGGCGGTCACCGCGCACCTGCTGGTCACGGTCACCGAGGAGATCGGGCACGGGGCCAGCCACGGCCTCGACCCCGACGTCGCGGAGATCGTCTCGGTGGACGCCGCGGTGGTCGCCCCGGGCCAGCAGTCCCGGGAGGACGCCGCCACCCTGGCCATGGGCGACGGGGTGGGTCCGTTCGACTACCACCTCACCCGGCACCTGGCCGCGATCGCCCGGGAACACGGCGTCGACCTGGTCCGGGACGTCTTCGACTACTACCGCTCGGACGTGGCGGCGGCGGTCGAGGCGGGCGCGCACGCCCGGGTGGCGCTGCTCGGCTTCGGGGTGGACGCCACCCACGGGCACGAGCGCACCCACCTCGACGGGCTGCGGCACCTCGCCCAACTGCTCTGCCTCTACCTCCAGAAGCCGCTGGTCTTTCCCGAGTGGGACGCCGAGCCCGAGGGCGACCTGGCGGACTTCCCGTCGCTGGCCGTCCAGCCCGCCTCCCAGGAGGGCCCCCGCGAGGGCCCGATCGGCCTGGAGTGACGGCGCGGCGGATTCCCGCTCGGACCTGTGATCGAAATCCGTTGCCGGGCTCGCCGGGAAGTGGATAGCGTGGCGGTACACGGGAAAGGAGGTGGTCCAGACTTGTATAGCAATCGGACTCGTGAGGTGGCTGTCCGCTAGCCGCTGTCCTCGACAGTGAAATCCGTCCGCCGCGAGGCGGGCACCTGCATGATCGTCGAGACCGTGTGGCAGCGGTGCGGCGAAACCACGACAGCCACCCGACCCCCGGGGTGCCGGCCCAGTCCAGCCGGCCCGCGCGCGAGCGCGGAAGCCCCGGGGGTCGCTTCATGTCCGGCGGAGCCGGACCGGTCAGCCCAGCTGGGAGGAGGCCGCCTTGTCGATGCGCGAGCTGGTGATCCTCGGTACGGCCAGTCAGGCCCCCACCCGGCACCGCAACCACAACGGCTACCTGCTGCGCTGGGACGACGAGGTGCTCCTCTTCGACCCCGGCGAGGGCAGCCAGCGGCAGATGCTGCACACCGGGATCTCCGCCACCGACCTGACCCGGATCTGCGTCACCCACTTCCACGGCGACCACTGCCTGGGCCTGCCCGGCATGATCCAGCGGCTCTCCCTGGACCGGGTCCCGCACCCGGTGGCCGTGCACTTTCCCGCCGGGGGCGCCGAATACTTCGCCCGGCTGCGCCACGCGTCCAGCTTTTACGAGACCGCCGAGCTGGCCGTCGAACCGATCGAGGCGGACGGGCAGCGGATCACGCTGGGCATCGGCACGCTGGAGGCCCGCCGGCTGCGGCACCCGATCGAGACGTACGGCTACCGGCTCGTCGAGCCGGACGGCTGCCGCATGCTGCCGGAGAAGCTGTCCGCGTACGGCATCGCCGGTCCGGCCGTCGGTCAGCTCCTCCGCGACGGCCACCTGGACCTGGACGGACGCCGCGTCACCCGGGACGAGGTGAGCGTGACCCGACCGGGGCAGCGGTTCGCCTTCGTCATGGACACCGGGCTCTGCGACGGCGTGTGGGCCCTGGCCGAGCACGCCGACATGCTGGTCATCGAGTCGACCTTCCTGGAATCGGAGGCCGCCCTCGCCGCCGAGGTCGGCCACCTCACCGCCGGCCAGGCCGCGCGGGTGGCAGCCGAGTCGGGGGTACGCACGCTCGTGCTCACCCACTTCTCCCAGCGGTACGCGGACCTGCGCCGCTTCGCCGACGAGGCCTCCGCGTTCGCCGGGGAGCTGGTGATCGCCGAGGATCTGATGACGGTGCAGGTGCCGCCCCGCCGGGTAGCCTCGGCCGGGTGACGATCTCCCTACGCCCCGCCACCGAAGCCGACCTCATGGCGGTCGGCGCCCTGCACCAGCAGTCCCGGGTCGCGGCGTACTCGTCCTTCCTGCCGGCAGAGGCGCTGGCGGATCCGACCCCGGAGGCGATGGGCCGCTACTGGACGGAACGGGTGGTCTGGGAGGGCGCGGACCACCGGATGACCGTGGCCGAGCGGGACGGCCGGGTGGTCGGCTTCAGCTACCTGGGGCCCGACGACGCCGGCGACCCGGCCACCGGCCTGCTCAACGCCATCCACCTGGAGCCGGCCGAGCGGGGCCGGGGCACCGGGCGTGCGCTGATGGTGGACGCCCTCGACGCCATGCGGGACCGCGGCTGGTCCCGGGCGGCGCTCTGGGTGCTCCGGGACAACGCTGCCGCCCGCCGGTTCTACGAGCGCGGCGGCTGGACCGCCACCGGCGAGCAGCGCGACGACGTCATCGGCGCCACCGTCGTCCCCCAGCTCCGCTACGCCCGTTCGCTCTGAGCGGATCGGGGCATGGGTGTCGATGCCGGCGCGTTGGCACCGGCATGGACACCGAGCACACCGAGCGGGCGGAGGATGCCGCGCTCGACGCGTACTCCCGGGTGGTGACGGGCGTGGCCGCCCGGGTGCTGCCCAGCGTGGCCGCCCTGTCGGTGCGGACCCCGCGCGGCGCCGGCGCCGGCTCGGCCGTGGTGATCGGCCCGGACGGGCTGCTGCTCACCAGCGCCCACGTGGTGCAGGGCGCCCGGGACGGGTCGGCCGCCTTCGGCGACGGCACCGAGGCTGGGTTCCGGGTGGTCGGCGCCGACCCGCTCTCCGACCTGGCCGTGCTGCGGGCGGACCGGGCGACCGTCGAGCCCGTGGAGCTGGGCGACGCGGACCGGCTGCGGATCGGCCAGCTGGTGGTCGCGGTCGGCAACCCGATGGGGCTGGCCGGCTCGGTCACCGCCGGGGTGGTCTCCGGGCTGGGCCGATCGCTGCCGGCCCGGGACGGGCGGGTCGTCCGGCTCATCGAGGACGTCATCCAGACCGACGCGGCGCTGAACCCGGGCAACTCCGGCGGGGCGCTGGCCGACTCGGCCGGGCGGGTCGTCGGGGTCAACACGGCGGTCGCCGGGTACGGCCTCGGGCTGGCCGTGCCGATCAACGCCACCACCCGGCAGATCATCGCCGACCTGACCACGGGCGGCCGGGTCCGTCGGGCCTGGCTGGGTGTGGCCGGGGTGCCGGTGCCGCTGCCACCGGAGATCACCGCCCGGACGGGGCAGCGGCGCGGGCTGCGGGTGGTCGAGGTGGTACCGGGCAGCCCGGCCGGGATGGCCGGGCTCTACCTCGGCGACGTGATCGTGGCGGCCGGTGGCCGACCGGTGCAGGACGGCCAGGGCCTGCAACGGCTGATGCTCGGCCCGGCGATCGGCGCCCGCCTGCCCGTCACGGTGCTGCGCAAGGGGGCGTACGTCGACGTGGTGGCCGTTCCCACCGAGCTGGGCCGGTGACGCGACGAGGGCCGCACCCGCCGGGGTGCGGCCCTCGCGTCGACGTCAGCGCGCGCCGAGGTGGGCGAGCAGGTCCTGCCGGGTCAGCACGCCCTTGGGCTTGCCGTCGACCAGCACCAGCGCGGCGTCGGCCTTCTCCAGCAGCGCGACCGCCTCGCTCACCGGCTGGCCGCCGCCGATCATGGGCAGCGGGTCGGTCATGTGCCGCTCGATCGTGTCGTGCAGGTGGGCCTGGCCGGTGAAGAGCGCGTCGAGCAGGTCCTTCTCGGCGATCGAGCCGGCCACCTCGCCGGTCACCACCGGCGGCTCGGCCTTGAGCACCGGCAGCTGGGAGACACCGTATTCCCGCATGTAGTCGATCGCGTCCCGGACCGTCTCGGTCGGGTGGACGTGCACCAGCTCGGGGAGGCCGCCCGGCTTGCCGCCGAGCGCGTCGGCCACGGTCGGCTCGGTGCCCGAGTTGTCCAGGAAGCCGTACCGGGCCATCCACGTGTCGTTGAAGATCTTCGACAGGTAGCCCTTGCCGCTGTCCGGCAGCAGCACCACGACCACGTCGTCCGGGCCGGCCTTGCGAGCCACCTCAAGGGCCGCCACCACGGCCATGCCGCAGGAGCCACCGACCAGCAGCCCCTCCTCGCGGGCCAGCCGCCGGGTCATCTCGAAGGACTGCTTGTCCGAGACCTCGACGATCTCGTCGGCCACGCTCCGGTCGTAGGTCTCCGGCCAGAAGTCCTCGCCGACGCCCTCGACCAGGTAGGGCCGGCCGGTGCCGCCGGAGTAGACCGAGCCCTCCGGGTCCGCGCCGATCACCCGGACCCGCCCCTCGGACGCCTCCTTCAGGTAGCGGCCGATGCCGGAGATGGTGCCGCCGGTGCCGACACCCGCCACGAAGTGGGTGAGCCGCCCCTCGGTCTGCTGCCAGAGCTCCGGCCCGGTGGTCTCGTAGTGCGAGCGCGGGTTGGCCGGGTTGCTGTACTGGTTGGGCTTCCAGGCGCCGGGGATCTCCCGGGCCAGCCGGTCGGAGACGTTGTAGTAGGAGCGCGGGTCCTCCGGCGCCACGGCGGTCGGGCAGACCACCACCTCGGCGCCGTACGCCCGCAGCACGTCCTGCTTGTCCTGGCTGACCTTGTCCGGGCAGACGAAGACGCACTTGTAGCCCTTGAGCTGGGCGACGAGGGCCAGCCCGACGCCGGTGTTGCCGCTGGTCGGCTCGACGATCGTGCCCCCGGGCTGGAGCAGGCCCGCCTTCTCGGCGTCCTCGACCATCCGCAGCGCGATCCGGTCCTTCACCGAACCGCCCGGGTTGACGTACTCCACCTTCGCCAGCACGGTCGCCTGGATGCCCTCGGTGACGTTGCGCAGGCGTACCAGCGGGGTGTTGCCGATCAGCTCGACCACGTTGTCGTAGTACTGCACCTCGTTGTGCCCTTCGTCGCGCCGCCGTCGTGGGGCGGCCGGTAAGTCGTCAGTTCGTCGCCCAGGGTACGTGCCGTCAGGGCACCACATGCCCCGGGATGACGGACCTGCGACGTGCCTCCCACTCCAGGAAGCGGTCGGTCTCGGCGAGCACGCTGCCGGCCAGCCAGGTGACCATCACCGCGTCGTCGGCCAGGCCGAAGATCGCCAGTGGGATCTCCGGCAGCAGGTCGATCGGCGAGACGATGTACGCCGTGGCCCCGGCCATGAGGGCCAGCCGCAGGCCGCCGTCGTACTCGCCCCGGGCGGTGGCCCGGATCATCCGGGGCAGCGCCGCCAGCCGGGCGCCCAGTGACGGGCCACCCCGCGCCCCGGCCGCCAGCGCCCGGGCCAGCGCGGTGAAGGCCGCGCTCCGCTTCAATGTCTTCCCCATCTCCTCGCCCCTTTCCGCTCGATCAGGGTGCGGTCTCCGCGCAAGCCCGCCCCTGCCCGTACCGGTACCCGGAACGGTCCCGTTCCAGCCGCGACGATCACGGGGAGAGCGGGTGTCGTGGCGGCGCGATAATGTCGGTGCATGGGGGACGCTGGTTCCGTCGCGCCGGGCGGCTGGCAGCGCGCCCGGCGGATCGCCCGCCTGACGGCGATCGGCACGGGCGCCACGGTGGCGGCCACGGTCGCCACGGGCGGCGTGCTGCTCGGGCAGGCCCGCCAGGCCCGGCGCACCATCCCGATGGCCGAGGCGCCCCCGCCGCGCTGCGACGGCGTCTACGGGGCGAAGCTGCCCGGGCCGCCGGTCACCATGGTGATCCTCGGTGACTCCTCCGCCGCCGGCTACGGCGTGCACCGCCGCCGGGAGACCCCGGGCGCGCTGCTGGCCACCGGGCTGTCCCGCCGGCTGCACCGGCCGGTCCGGCTGCACCGGTTCGCCGTGGTGGGCGCCCTGTCCGCCGGGCTGAAGCCGCAGGTCGAGTCGGCCCTGGAGGTCGAACCGGACATCGCGGTCGTCCTGGTCGGCGGCAACGACGTCACCAACCGCACCCCGGCCTCGGTGGCCGTGCGCTACCTCGTCGACGCGGTCCGCACGCTGCGGGCCGCCGGCTGCGAGGTGGTCGTCGGCACCTGCCCCGACCTGGGCGCGATCCGGCCGATCCAGCCGCCGCTGCGCTGGCTGGCCCGCCGCTGGAGCCGCCAGCTCGCCGCCGCGCAGACGGTGGCGGTGGTCGAGGCGGGCGGCTGGACGGTGTCCCTCGGCGACCTGCTCGGCCCGCGGTTCGCCGCGGAGCCGACCCGGATGTTCGCCTGGGACCGGTTCCACCCGTCCGCCGAGGGGTACGCGGTCGCCGCGGCGGCATTGCTGCCCACCGTGCTCTCCGCGCTGGGCGCCGGCCAGGAACGCCGGCCCCCGCTCGCCGGGGCGGAGGGCGTACGGTCGCTGCCCGAGGCGGCCCACGAGGCGGCCCGGCACGCCGGCACCGAGGTCAGCGGCACCCAGGTCCGGGGCCGCGAGCGCGGGCCCGGCGGCCGCTGGGCGCAGCTTCGGCGGCGGGCCTTCTTCGGCGTCGGCGCGGTGCCGCAGCCCGCCGCCGCCGACCCCGCCCAGCTGGAGGGACTGGCATGAGCGGGGTCGCGCGGGCCGGGGGAGCTGGGGAGGTGTCGTCATGACCGAGCGTAACGAGCTCGCGGTCCGGCTCGGCCGGGCCGCCGCGCTCTCCCTCCTCGCCGGCACGGTGGGCGGGGCGGCGGTCCTCGCCGGCCAGGCCATCGCCGCCCGCGGCCGGGAGTACGCCCAGCCCGAGCTGGGCCTCGCGCTGCGCGCCACGGTCGGCCGGGCGGACGCCCCGCCGCTGCGGCTGGTGCTGCTCGGCGACTCGTCGGCGCTCGGCGTCGGCGTCGAACGCTTCGAGGAGACCATCGGCGGCCAGCTCGCCCACCTGCTGGCCGAGGGACCCACCGGCCGGCGGGTGCACCTGTCCAGCGTGGGGGTCTCCGGGTCCCGCTCCACCGACCTGGCCACCCAGGTGGCCCGGGCACTGCTCGGCGAGCGGCCCGACGTGGCGGTGATCCTGATCGGGGCGAACGACGCCACCGGGCTGGCCCGTCCGGCCGATGCCGCGGCCTACCTCGGCTCGGCGGTGCGCCGGCTGCGCGAGGCGCACGTCGAGGTGGTCGTGGGCACCTGCCCCGACCTCGGCGCGGTCCGCGCGGTCGCGTCCCCGCTGCGGCAGGTGCTCGGCTGGTCGGGGCGGCGGATGGCGCGCGCCCAGACGGCCGCCGTGCTCGACGCCGGCGGCGGCGTCGTCGACCTGGGCACCGAGACCGGCCCGGTGTTCCGGGCGGATGCCGGCACCCTCTGCCACGACGGCTTCCACCCCTCCGCCGACGGCTACCGGGTCTGGGCGCACGCCCTGCTCCCGGCGGTCGAGGCGGCCGCCGCGGTCGCCTACCGGCACCACCACTGAGCGCCGGCGGGGTGACATTTCCCGCCCGCTGAGCGGCTTCCGCCACAAGTTACCGGCGGGTTAACGTTGGTTTCATGCCGATTGAGTCGCCCCGCGACGCCGTCATCGTCGCCACCGCCCGGTCCCCCATCGGCCGCGCGTTCAAGGGTTCCCTGCGGGAGGTCCGCCCGGACGACCTCGCCGCCACCATCGTCCAGGCCGCCCTCGACAAGGTCCCGGCGCTCGATCCCACCACCATCGACGACCTCTACCTGGGCTGCGGCCTGCCCGGCGGCGAGCAGGGCTTCAACATGGCCCGGGTGGTCGCCACCCTGCTGGGCCTGGACGGCCTGCCCGGCGCCACCCTGACCCGCTACTGCGCCTCCTCGCTGCAGACCACCCGGATGTCGATGCACGCGATCCGGGCGGGCGAGGGCGACGTCTTCATCTCCGCCGGTGTCGAGACCGTATCCCGGTACGCGCGGGGCAACTCGGACACCCTGCCGCCCGAGGCGCAGGCGCTGGTCGGCGGCGGGTGGGAGAACCCGCGGTTCGCGGCGGCGCGCGAGCGCTCGAAGGCCCGGGCCCAGGGCGGCGCCGAGGTGTGGACCGACCCGCGCGAGGACGGCCAGCTCCCCGACATCTACCTGACCATGGGCCAGACGGCGGAGAACCTGGCCCAGGTCCACGACGTCACCCGCGCGGACATGGACGCGTTCGGCGTCCGCAGCCAGAACCTCGCCGAGAAGGCGATCGCGGACGGCTTCTGGGCCCGCGAGATCACCCCGGTCACCACGCCGGACGGCACCGTGGTGAGCACCGACGACGGCCCGCGCCCCGGGGTGACCCTGGAGGCGGTGGCCGGCCTGAAGCCGGTCTTCCGCCCGGACGGCCGGATCACCGCCGGCAACTGCTGCCCGCTCAACGACGGCGCCGCCGCCGTGGTGGTCATGAGCGCCGAGCGGGCGCGGGAACTGGGGCTCACCCCGCTGGCCCGGATCGTCTCCACCGGCGTCACCGCGCTCTCGCCGGAGATCATGGGCCTGGGCCCGGTCGAGGCGTCCAAGCAGGCGCTGAAGCGGGCCGGCATGACCATCGACGACGTCGACCTGGTCGAGATCAACGAGGCGTTCGCCGCCCAGGTGATCCCGTCGTACCGGCAGCTCGGCATCCCGGAGGAGAAGCTGAACGTGATGGGCGGCGCGATCGCCGTCGGCCACCCGTTCGGCATGTCCGGCGCCCGGATCACCGGCACCCTGCTCAACGCGCTGGAGTGGCACGACAAGACCATCGGCCTGGAGACCATGTGCGTGGGCGGCGGCCAGGGCATGGCCATGGTGCTCGAACGCCTGAACTGAGGTCGGTTGACCGGACCAGGAGCCGGGTACGGGAGGCGCCATGGCGACCGTGGTGGAACGCGAGCGCAAGTACTCCGGCGACGAGGGATTCCGGCTGCCCGACCTGACGGGGTGCGGTGGCGTCGCGACGACGTCCGACGCCACCGCCCTCGACCTGGACGCGGTCTACTGGGACACCGCCGACCTCCGGCTGGCGCGCAGCGGCTACGCGCTGCGGCGGCGGACCGGCGGGCACGACGCGGGCTGGCACCTCAAGGTGGGCGCGGTCGGCGGCGCGCGCACCGAGCACCAGTTCCCGGCCGGGCCGGAGGACGCCGACCCGCCGGCCGAACTGGTCGCGCTCTTCCGGGGCGCCTCCCGGGGCCGGCCGGTCGCCCCGGCCGCGCGGGTCGTCACCCGCCGCCGGGAACGCCGCCTGCTGGACGCGGCGGGCCGCACGCTGGCCGAGGTGGCCGAGGACGACGTACGGGCCGAGGACCTGGTCGGCGGCGAGCGGCAGACCTGGCACGAGATCGAGGTCGAGCTGGTCGACGGCGACGAGGCGCTGCTCGACGCGATCGACGACCGGCTGCGCGCCGCCGGTGCCCGGACGGTTCCGGTCTCGAAGTCGCACCGCGCCCTGGGCGGCCGGCTCGCCGCCACCCGGCCGGCGCCCCCCGATCCGGCGGCCGCGCCCGTGGTCGACTACCTCACCGCCCAGCGCGACACGCTGATCGGCCACCACGCCGGCGCGCTCGGCGGCGACGAGGACGCCGTGCACGACATGCGGGTGGCCGTCCGCCGGCTCCGCTCCACGCTGCGGACCTTCCGGGGGCTGTGGGACCGCGCGGAGAGCGAGAGCGTACGGGCGGAACTGCGCTGGCTGGGCGGGCAGCTCGGGCCGGTCCGGGACGTCCAGGTGATGGCCGCCCGGCTGGCCGACGCGGTCCACGCGGAACCGGACGAGCTGGTGCTCGGCCCGGTCCCGGCCCGGTTCGCCGAGCGGTTCGCCGCCGACCTGGCCACCGCCCTCGACGGGCTGCGCGCCGCGCTCGGCTCCGACCGCTACACCGACCTGTTGCGCCGGCTGGACGCGCTGGTGGAGGGGCCGACCGTGCGCGCCGTACGGCCCCGCTGGGTGTCCCGGCGGGTGCGCCGCGCGGTGACCCGCTTCGACGAGCGGCTGGACCGGGCGCTGGCCGACGGCGGACACGACGACACCGCGCTGCACGAGGCGCGCAAGGCGGGCAAGCGGGCCCGGTACGCCGTCGAGGTGCGCCGGCCGGGCGCGAAGCTGGTGGACCGGCTCAAGGACCTCCAGGACGCGCTCGGTGCGCACCAGGACTCGGTGGTGACCCGGGAGGTGCTGCGCGAGCAGGCGCTGCGGGCGTACGCCGACGGCGAGAACACCTTCACCTACGGCCTGCTGTACGCCCGGCAGGCCGCGGTGGCCGACCGGGCCGGGCCGGCGCTGGCCCGGGCGCGGGACCGGGCCCGCCGCCGGAAGGTGCGGCGCTGGCTGAAGGGCTGATCAGCCGGCTACAGCGCGGACCGGGTCCGGGCGACCGCGTCGGCCGCCCCGGCCAGCACCGGCTCCGGCGCGCCGGCCGCCAGCAGGTCGGCGGTGACCACCCGGAGCTGGTCGGGCAGGGCCAGGTCGGTGGGGAGCCGGGGCACCTCGCGGCGCGGCTCCCCCTCCGCGTCGGCCGCCAGGTTGGCGATCTCCTGGACCAGCTTGTGCACCAGGTCGGCCCGGGACACGTTGCCGCCCTCGGCCGCCGCCGACCAGCGCGGCTGCTCCCAGTGCCCGACCTGTCGGACCAGCAGTGTCACCGCCCGGTCCAGTTCCGCTGCGCTCATCGCCGCCGAGTCTACGACGGCTCCAGGTCCCGGCGGCAGACCGGACCGGAGCGCCGCCTGGCGGCGCGGAGGCCGAATCATGGCCGCCAGCCGAGCTGGAGTTGTCGTACGGTCAGCGGCGGACGTAGCTGAGCAGGCGGAGGATCTGCCAGTACAGGAAGATCAGCCCCACCAGCAGGCCGAAGGCGCAGAACCAGGCGTACCGGCGGGGCAGGCCGTTGCGGGCCGACCGTTCGACCAGGTCGAAGTCGAGGACGAAGCTGAGCGCCCCGGCGATGATGGCCACCACCGAGAAGAGGTACGGCAGCCAGCCGACCCGCCCGGTGAGGCTGTAGACCGCCACGCCCTGCCGCCCGCTGACCAGGTAGGTGACCAGGTTGACCAGGCCGATCGCCACGATGCCGATGAGCGTGCCGAGCACCAGCCGGGCCAGCCGCGGGGTGGCCCGGATCAGCCGGGCCCGGTAGAGCAGCGCCATGCCGAGGAAGACCCCGAAGGTGCCGACCACCGCCTGCACCACGATGCCCGGGTAGACCAGTTCGAAGGCGCGGCTGGCCACCCCGAGCAGCAGGCCCTGGAGCACCGCGTAGCCGGCGATGAGCGGCGGGTTGGTGATCTGCTTCAGCGAGATGACCAGCACCAGCGCGAGACTGGCCAGGGCGCTGCCGGCCAGCGCCGCGGAGATCCAGACCGCCTGCGGCACCAGCGCCCAGGCCACCGCCGCGGTGACGCCGGTGAGCAGCAGCAGCCCGACCGTCCGGCTGACCACGTCGGCCACCGTCATCGTGTCGGCGGCTCCCGCACCGAGCACCTGACGCTCGGTCCGGCCGACGTCGTCCAGCCGGTCCAGCACCGGGTTGGCACTGCGCACCGCGACCTCCTCGCGCCGACGTACCCCGGCTCCCACTCTGCCCCGGGCGGCCCGGCGGCGACGGGGAAACGACGACGCCCGCCGCCGCGGGCGCGGCAGGCGGGCGTCGCAGGTGGGACGGGGTCGGTCAGTCGTCGCCCTGGAAGTAGCTGAGCAGCCGGAGGATCTCCAGGTAGAGCCAGACCAGGCCGACCACGATGCCGAACGCGGCCGTCCAGGAGTAGCGCTGCGGGAGCCCCATCCGGACGCCCTCCTCGATCTCCGCGAAGTTGAGCACGAAGCTCAGCGCGGCGACCACGATGCAGACCAGGCTGAACCCGATGGCCAGCGGGCTGCCGTCGCGGAGGTGGGTGTTGACGCCGAAGAGCGCGAGCACCAGGTTGATCAGCATGACGCCGAAAAGGCCCGCGATGATCGCCACCATGATCCGGGCGAACTTCGGGGTGGCCCGGATGATCCGCGCCTTGTAGATCATCGCCATCAGGAAGAAGACGCCGAAGGTGGCGACCACGGCCTGGAGCACGATGCCGTCGTAGAGCGTGTCGAAGGTCTTGCTGACCATGCCGACGAAGACGCCCTCGACGATCGAGTACGCCACCACGAGCGCCGGGTTGGCCATCCGGGAGAACGAGATGATCAGGCCGAGGACCAGGCCGACCACCGCGGCGCCGATCCAGGCGACGCCGGTCAGGGCGTCCGGCACGAGCACCCAGGCCGCGGCGGCCGAGGCGCCGAGGATGCCGAGCATCAGCACCGTCTTGACGACCACGTCGTCGAGGGTCATCGCGGTCACGGTGGGCGGGGCCGCCGGGTAGCCGGGGGCCCCCGGGTACGGCTGCTGCTGCGGGTACGGCTGGTACTGCTGGGGATATCCGGGCTGACCGTACGGCCCGGGCTGGGCGTACCCGGCCGCCCGCTCCCGCTCAGCCGCCTGGCCGAGCCGGGCGAGCACCGGGTTCGAGGACTTCACTTCTCAGGCCTCCCTCAGGGGGTCGATGCACGTGAACGTGCCTCTCCAGGGTAAACGGGGTGGCAACGCCGCGCGCCGCGCGAAGCTGTGGGAAAGCTGAGAGTCTGGTGCCCGGGGCGGGGGTCGAACCCGCACGCCTTGCGGCAGCCGCTTTTAAGGCGGCCGTGTCTGCCGTTCCACCACCCGGGCGGGTGAGCACCGGCGCGCCGACACGCGGCGGTGCAGGTCTCACCGTAGCTGCTGCGCCGCGGCCCGGCGTACCCCGAGGGGCCCGGCCGATATGGTCGAGGCCGTGACCAGCGCCGCCCGCACGGCCCCCGGGCCCGACCCCGACCAGGCACTCCGCCTCGACCCGGCACCCCGCCCGGGCCGGGCGGCCCGGCTGCTGGCCGCCGGCCGCCGGCACCGCGCGGACCTGCTGGCCGGGCTGCTCTTCGCCGTGCTCGCCGGCTGGCTCACCCACGGGCTGTGGCCGGCGCCCGGGCAGCGGGTGCTCGCCCTCAACCCGGCCGACCAGACCCTCTACGAGTGGTTCCTGGCCGTCGACTCGCGCGCCCTGTTCGGCGACTTCGGCCTGATCACCGACCGGCTCAACGCGCCGGACGGGGTCAACCTCATGACCAACACCACGGTCATCGCGCTCGGCGTGCTGCTCGCCCCGGTCACCCTCGTCCTCGGGGCGCCGGTCACCTTCGCCCTGCTGGCCGCGGCCAACCTGGCCGGCACGGCGCTGGCCTGGTACCTGCTGCTCACCCGGACGCTGCGGGCCCGCCGGCTCGCCGCCGGGCTCGGCGCGGCGCTCTGCGGCTTCGGCCCGGGCATGGTCTCGCAGAGCAACGCCCACCTGCACATGACCGCCCAGTGGCTGGTCCCGGTGATCGTCTGGCTGGTGGTCCGGCTGCTCCGGGCCGCCGACCCGGCCGGCCGCCCGGACGGCCCGGACCGCCGCCGGCTGGCCACCTCGTCGCTCGGGCTAGCCGTCACCGTCACCCTCCAGGTGTTCATGGGCGAGGAGGTGCTCTTCCTCACCGCGCTCACCCTGCTGGTCATGGCCGTCGCGTACGGGCTGGCCGACCGGGCGCTGCTGCGCCGGGCGCTGCCCGGCTTCGCCGGTGGGCTGATGTGCGCCGCCGGGCTGACCCTGTTCGTGCTGGCGTACCCGCTGTGGCACCAGTTCGCGGGGCCGCAGGGCGTCTCGGACGGGATGTTCAGCCCGCACTACTTCTCCGCGGACCTGACCAGCTGGACCCGGCTCTCCGCGCTGTCCGTGCTGGGCGGCGACGACGCGGTCCGCCTGACCACCGGCCCGGCCGAGTTCAACACCTTCCTGGGCTGGCCGTTGCTGCTGGTCGCCGTCGGCTGCGCGCTCTGGCTGGGCCGGCGCGCCCTGGTGGTCGCCTGTTTCGCGGGGGCGCTGGTCATGGCGGCGCTCTCCCTCGGCCCCGAGGTGGTCGTCGGCGGGGAGCGGACCGGGGTGCCCGGCCCGTACGCCCTGCTCGCCGGGTTGCCGGTGGTGGACGGCGCGCTGCCGATGCGGTTCGGCCTGGTGGTGCTGCCGCTGGTCGGGACGGTGCTCACCCTGGCCGTGCACCGGGCGCTCGGCGAGCGGGGGCGGGCCCGCCGGCTGGTCCCCCTCGCGGTCGGCGCGGCCCTGCTCAGCGTCTTCCCCGCGCCGCTGCCCACCACCGACCGGCCGCCGCTGCCCCGGTTCGTCACCGGCGGGCACTGGCGGGAGTGCGTACGCCCCGGCGGGGTGCTGGTGCCGGTGCCCACGGCCACCCCGAAGGACCCGTGGCCGATGCGCTGGGGCACCGCGGCCGACGCCGCGTTCGGCATGCCGGAGGGTTTCTTCATCGGCCCGTACGGCCGCAACGGCTCGGCCACCATGGGCACCTGGCAACGGCCGACCTCCGCCCTGCTGGCCGATGTGGCCAGGCGGGGGGTGGCGCCGGCCGTCGGCGACCGGCAGCGCCGGCAGGCCGCCCGGGACATCGAGTTCTGGGGCGCCTCCTGCGTCGCGCTGACCGACGACGCGCCGCACGCGGAGACGCTGCGCCGGACCCTGGAACAGCTCTTCGGGCCGGGCACCCGCATCGCCGACGCCTGGACCTGGCGGTTCTGAGCCCGGAAACGGCGAAGGGCCCCTCCCGTACGGGAAGGGCCCTTTCCGGTTGTCTCAGACGCGCGCGCCGACCGGCGGCGCGGACGCCTCGGCGAACTCCTCGCGCGGGTCGTGCAGCTGGCCCAGGGCGACCACCTCGCGCTTGAGGAAGAACGCCAGCGTCCAGTCGACGACGACCCGGACCTTGCGGTTGAACGACGGGATCCGCGACATGTGGTACGTCCGGTGCATGAACCAGGCCGGCCAGCCGGTCATCTTCACGCCGTAGACCTGCGCCACGCCCTTGTGCAGGCCGAGGCTGGCCACGCTGCCCGCGTGCTTGTGCTTGTAGTTGACCGGCTCGCGCCCGCGGATCACGTTCGCGATGTTGTCGGCCATCCGGGCGGCCTGCCGGACCGCGTGCTGCGCGCTCGGCGAGCAGAAGTTGCCCGGCTCCTCGGTCAGGTCCGGCACCGCGGCGCAGTCGCCGGCGCTCCACGCGCCCTCGACCACCCGGTCACCGTCCACGATCTGGAGGGTGGGCAGGCAGGTGACCCGGCGCCGCTCGTCGCGCGGGAAGTCGGTCGCGTCCAGCATCGGCGACGGCTTGACGCCGGCCGTCCAGACGATCGTGTCGGACGGGAAGCTGGACCCGTCGGAGAGCTTCGCGACCCCGTCGACGCAGGACTCCAGCCGGGTGTCCAGCCGGATGTCCATGTTCCGCTTGAGCAGCTGCTGCACCGTGTAGGCGCCCATGTCCCGGTCGACCTCGGGCAGCACCCGCTGGGTGGCTTCGACCAGCACCCAGCGCATGTCCTCCGGCTTCAGCTCCGGGTAGTAGCGCAGCGCGTCCCGGGCCATGTCCTCCATCTCGGCGAGCGCCTCGATGCCGGCGTAGCCGCCGCCCACGAAGACGAACGTCAGCGCGCGGCTGCGAACCTCGGGATCGGTGGTGGCGGCCGCCACGTCGAGCCGGTCCAGCACGTGGTTGCGCAGGAAGATGGCCTCACCGATGGTTTTGAACCCGATGCCGTGTTCGTGCAGGCCGGGGATCGGCAGGGTGCGGGAGACCGATCCGGGGGCGACCACCACGTGGTCGTACTGGATCTCCCGGGTCGGGCCGCTGATCGGCTGCACGACGGCGGTCCTGCGGTCGTGGTCGATCCGGGTGACCGTGCCGGCCACGACCTTGCACTTACGCAACTCCCGCCGCAACGGCACCACAGCGTGCCGCGGG
Organism: Micromonospora sp. MH33; assembly: GCF_003013775.1. Lineage (NCBI taxonomy): Bacteria > Bacillati > Actinomycetota > Actinomycetes > Micromonosporales > Micromonosporaceae > Micromonospora > Micromonospora sp. MH33. The sequence goes on along the minus strand of NZ_MUYZ01000054.1, from coordinate 7,128 downwards.
GAGATGTTGCCCGCCGAAGCCTCCGGGAGGAACGGCTGGTAGGTCATGTGCGGCTGCGGGTCGACGACGATGACCTCGGCCTCACGGGAGCTCAGCTTCTTGGACAGGCGCAGAGCGGCGTACAGGCCCACGTGCCCGGCACCCACGACAAGGATCCGCTTCGGATTCACGTCATCTATCTTTCCCCGGGGGCCTCGGCTAATCCCGTTCGAGACCCCCTTCTGTGACGGAGCACAACCCCTGTGACCTGCGCAACTTTCCGCGCCGTCCCGCTATTTGCGACGCAGGAGCCAGGCCAGGAGGCCGCTGAGGCCCACGGCGACCAGCAGGCCGGCCACCGTCGCCGCCTGCGAGCCGGCGTCCCCGCCGGCCCCGCCGAGCGAGGCCAGCACGATGCCGAGCACGGCGCCGGCCAGCACCACCCCGCCGGCCCGGGCCAGCCAGCGCAGCACCAGGTCGGGGTCGACCACCGCGTCGTACGGCAACAGCGCGGCCAAGGCGCAGAGGGTGTGCGCCAGGTAGAGCAGGGTGGCCACGGCGAGCAGCCGCCACAGCGCCGGCGGCCGGTCGAAGCCGAGCGTGGCGAGCAGCCAGCCGCCGACGGTCACCAGCGCGGCGAAGGTCGGCCAGATCCGGCGCGGACCCACCGCCGGCAGCACCGCCACCACCGTGAGGGCCAGCAGCGACCGTGGGGTGAACGCCTGCGCCGGGTACGCGACCAGGAAGCCGACCAGCACCGCGAGGAAGATGCCGGCCCGCACCAGCAGCGGCGTGGGGCTGATCCGCCCCAGCGCGTACCGGAGCGCCCGCACCCGCTCGGTCATCCCCTCGACGAGGTCGTTCATCTGAGCCACTCTTCGTTCGCGACCACGGGACTCCGCCTCGCTGCGTTCCTCGCGCTCACCGCATACCCGCCCTGGGGGCCGTCGCCAGGCGGGCCACATCCCGCAGCACCTGGTCGAGGCTGCCGGCGCCGGCCCAACGCACCACCGGCACGCCGTGCTCGCGGAGCTGACCGATCATCGTGTCCCGGTCCAGCCGCCACAGCCGGTAGGCCACCTCGGCCCAGCCCCGGTCCTTCGGCACCGGCAGCTCGGCCGGCAGGGTGTCCACCGCGACCACGAACCGCCCGCCCCGGGCCATCCGGGCCAGCATCTGCGCCGACCGCTCGTCCAGCAGCGGGGTGAGCACCACCACGAGCGCGTCCGAGGAGAGCAGCTGCGGGCCGAAGACCTGGTCGTACGGCTCGTGCGGGGAGGACTCGGCCCTGACGTCGAGCAGCCACTCCAGCACGGTCAGGTACTGCCGCCGGCCGGTGGCCGGGCGCAGCCGGCGGGCGGCCGGACCGTATTCCAGCAGCGCCACCCGGTCTCCCCGGTGCAGGTAGTGCTCGGCGATCGCGGCGGCCGCCCGGACGGTGGTGTCCAACACCGACGCCGGGCCGCGTACGCCGCCGGAGCGGCCCGCCTCGGCCAGCACGTCGAGCAGCACCACCACCTCGGCGTCCCGGTCCGAGAGGGTGGCCGCCACGTGCAGCTGGCGGGCCCGCAGCGAGACCCGCCAGTCGATCCGGCGCAGCCGGTCCCCCGGCGCGAAGACGCGGACCCCGGCCAGCTCGCCGCCCTCCCCCGGCCGGCGCGAGTGGTGGGCCCCGACCAGCCCGGCGGCCCGGGGCATCGCCTCCACCGCATCGAACGGCTCGGTCATCGGGTAGACCCGCGTCCGGACCGCGTCGGTGACCACGGCCCGCGACACCAGTAGCCCGTCCGCGGCGGCTACCCGGGCGCCGGCCGGGCCGATCGGGTGCCGCCCCCAGCGCAGCGCCGTCCCGGTCAGCTCCAGGTCGACGGCCGAGCCGGACGGCACCGAGGTCACGAAGGGCCGGTCGGCGCCGCCGGAGCGGCTCACGTCCACCCCGGTCCCGCCGAAGCCGACCTTCTCCACCCGCAGCCAGCGCGACATGCGGGTCCGCACCACCGCCACGTCGTAGGAGACGGCGTCCGGATTGGCCACGGCCACCGTGGCGGCCATCGGCGCGCCCTCGACCAGGTGCGTGTCCCCGGCGCCGATCTCCAGCTCGGGCAGCGCGGTGGGCCGGCGGCGCAGCGCGTACGCGGTGCCCAGCGCGAACGGCGTGGCCAGCACGACCAGGTCGATCCGGCCGAGCAGCACCGCCGCGACCAGCAGCAGGCCGGTGAGCAGCACGGCCCGGCCGAGCGCCCAGGTGGGGGCCCAGCCGCTCGCCGGTTCCTGACGGTCGGTCATCAGCGCCCGGCGGGTCCGGCCGCGTAGCTGGGCAGCGCGCCGCTGGCCGGGGCGGGCGTGGACTCCAGCACCTCACCGACCACGAAGGACGGATCGACCCGGCGCAGCCACATCTCCGGCCGCAACGTGATCCGGTGCGCCAGCGCGGGCACCGCCACCGCCTTGACGTCCTCCGGCACCACGTAGTCGCGGTTGGTGAGCACCGCGCGTACCCGGGACAGCAGCAGCAGCGCCAGCGAGCCGCGCGGCGAGGCGCCGACCAGCGCGGACGGATGCTCGCGGGTGGCCGCGGTCAGCGCGACGATGTACCGGCCGATCGAGTCCTCGACGACCACGTCCTCCAGCGCGGCCTGCATGGCGCGCAGCGTGCCGGCGTCCACCACCGGCTTGATCTCGGCCTCCTCGCGGCGGCGGGCGATCCGCCGTTGCAGCACCTCCCACTCCTCGTCGTGGTTCGGGTAGCCGAACGAGACGCGGAGCAGGAACCGGTCGAGCTGCGCCTCGGGCAGCGGGTAGGTGCCCTCGTACTCGATCGGGTTGGCGGTGGCGAGCACGTGGAACGGCTCGTCCAGCCGGTAGGTGACGCCCTCCACCGAGACCTGCTTCTCCTGCATCGCCTCCAGCAGCGCGGACTGGGTCTTCGGCGGCGTCCGGTTGATCTCGTCGGCGAGCAGCAGGTTGGTGAAGACCGGGCCGGCGCGGAACGAGAAGTCACCGCTGCGCTGGTCGTAGAGGAAGGAGCCGGTGACGTCGGCGGGGAGCAGGTCCGGGGTGAACTGGAGGCGCCGGAAGTCCAGCCCCAGGGCCTGCGCGAACGAGCGCGCGGTGAGCGTCTTGCCCAGGCCGGGCAGGTCCTCCAGCAGCACGTGGCCGCCGGCCAGGATGCCGGCCAGAACCAGCTCCAGCGCCTCCCGCTTGCCGACCACGACGGTGCCGACCGCGTCCAGCACCGCGCGGGCCAGCCGGCCGACCTCGGCGGGGGGCATGCTCCGGTCCACGTCGTTCATCACAGCTTCTCCAGTTCGGCGACGATCGCCGCGAGGTCGCGCGGCGACGGGGGGCGGCGGGCGGGGGTGTCGAGGAACGTCCACAGCCGATCGCCCAGCAGGGCGCGGGCACGGGCCGGATCGGACTCACGGGTGACACCGTGCTTCTGGCGCAGCCGCTCGTCGGCCAGCTCGCCGAGGCGGGGCAACACCCGCTCGGTGAACCGTTCCCGGTTGTCGGAGCACCAGTCCAGCGGGCGTTCCCACCCGTTGATCGCGGCGCGCAGCGCGTCCCGGGCGGACCAGTTCCAGGTGCCGGGCTCCTCACCGGCCGGGGCGCGGCCGCCGGCCCGGGGCGGCGGCGGGGGCGACAGCGCGGCGGTGACCCGGCGGACGGCGAGCACGGCGAGCACGCCCGCAACGATGATCCAGAGCGAGACCTGGAGACCGACCGCGCGCAGCCCGACGACGACCACCACCACGATCGCGGCGGTGACGGCGAGGGTCCGCAGCACCCAGCGCGCCCGCCCGCCGCCCGTCCGGCGCGCCTCCTCGGCGGGCTCCTCGGCGAACGAGAGCAGGTCGTCGATGCTCGTGCTCATGCCGTCGCCTCGGGAACTTCGGTCATGGTGGTCAGCTCGCCGCGCAGCCGGCGCAGGGCGGCCCGGGCCTGGTCGCGCATCCGCTCGTCGACGGTGTGGGTGGCGTACCGCGCCTCGCGGTAGACGTGCGCGAAGCCGTCCAGCACGTCGGCGCTGGCGATGGCCGGGACGCCGGCCGCCGGGTCGCCGCGCAGCAGCCGGCTGACCAGGTCGGTGGGGGTGTCCCCGGCGCGCCGGGGCACGCCGGCCTCGTCGGCGGCCTCCTCCAGCCGGACCCAGCAGGCGATCACCGCGGTGCGCGGGTCGGTGGACCGGTCGTCCAACTCCTCCAGGCCGGCGTCCAGCGCGGCCACCACCTCGCGGGCGGTGCCCTCGGCGGTACGCCGTACCCGCTGGGTGGGCACCGCACGGGTGGTCCGGCGCAGCGCCCCGCCCAGCACGGTCCAGAGCACGTACCCGACGACGGCGAGCACGGCCGCCCCGAGCAGCACGATGGCGCCGGTGGCGAGCCAGCCCGGGATGCCACCCGAGGTGGGCGGGCCGAACTCGCGCGGCTCGACGGTGATCGAGGGTGCGGCCTCGGCGGAGGGGTAGTCCGGCACGTACGGGATGTTGTCGGCGGCGGGCGGGATCCGGCTCGCCCCGATGGTGGAGTGCCCGGCGGCGAGCGCGGCGACGGCGAGCAGCAGGATCACCGCCGCGACCGGCCACCACCTGCGCAGCACGCCGAGGTCCATCCCACCGCCCCACGCATTCCTCAGTCCACCCCGGCCAGGTCCTTCGCCCGGGCGAACACGTCGTCCAACATCGCTGGTGTCAGCCGCCCGGTGAACGTGTTCTGCTGGCTGACGTGGTAACAGCCGAGCAGCGCCGGTGCGGACGTGCCGGACCAGTGTGCCCCATGGCCGAAGGCCGGGCGCGGAGTGGGCGGGCGCTGCCCGTACACGTGGCGCAGCACCGGCCACCACGCGGCCCAGGCGAACGCGCCCAGGGCGACCACGACGCGCAGGGTGGGCCGGATCAGCGCGACCTCGCGGTGCAGCCACGGCGCGCAGGTGTCCCGCTCGGCGGGGGTGGGCTTGTTGTCCGGCGGCGCGCAGCGCACGGCGGCGAAGATGCGGGTGTCCCGCAGGGCGAGGCCGTCGTCGGCGGACACGCTGGTCGCCTGGTTGGCCAGCCCGGCCCGGTGCAGCGCGGCGAAGAGCACGTCGCCGGAGCGGTCCCCGGTGAAGATCCGGCCGGTGCGGTTGCCGCCGTGCGCGGCCGGCGCCAGCCCGAGGATGCCGATCCGCGCGTCGGGCGGGCCGAAGCCGGGCACCGGCCGCCCCCAGTAGTCCTGGTCGCGGAAGGCCGCCCGCTTGACCCGGGCGACCTCCTCCCGCCAGGCGACCAGCCGCGGGCAGGCGAAGCAGTTGCTCACGGCCCCGTCGAGGTCGGCCAGGTCGGTCGCCCGCGCGGCGCGGGCGACCACCTCGGCGGGGGTACGCGGCTCAGCCAAGCTTCGCCCGGAAGAGTTCCAGCGTGCGGGCCCAGGCGGTGGCGGCGGCCCGCTGGTCGAAGTGCTCCGGCCGGTCCTCGTTGAAGAACGCGTGGGCGGTGCCCGGGTAGTCGTAGGTCTGGCAGGAGCCGCCCGCCGCCTCGATGGCCCGGCGCACGCTCTGCACCCCGTCGGCGGCGGAGAGGCCGTCCGCCTCGGAGCAGTGGACGAGCGCGGCCTTGCCGGCGTAGCCGGCCCAGTCGGTGCGGCCCGCGTTGTCTGTCGCGCCAGCGGCCATGCCCTCCCAGGGCAGCCGCGGGTAGAAGCCGGCGGTGGCGACGATCCGCTCGGAGAACGTGCCGGACCAGAGCGCCAGGCTGGCACCGGCGCAGAACCCGGCGCAGCCCACCTTGCCGGCGACCTCGGGCCGGTCGGCGAGGTATTCGGCGGCGGCCGCGATGTCGCTCGCCGCCTCGTCCATCTGGGTGCTGTTCAGCATCTGCCGGGGCTCACTCGGCTTGCTCGCCGGGCCGCCGTGCCGGAAGTCGGGCGCGAGGGCGACGAAGCCGGCCTCCGCGAAGCGGTCCACCACGGCCCGGACGTGGGGCACCAGGCCCCACCAGTCCTGGATGACGATGACCGCCGGGCTGGCCGCACCGCCGGAGGGTATCGCGAGATACCCCTCGCTCGTCCCCCCGTTGCCGGTGAAGCTCACCATCTCGCCCATGGTCCCGTCCTCCTAGCGGTCAGTCATCGTTGGCTGGTCGCACAGTGGGTGTTACGTGCGGGTAGCGTGCCACGCGCTCACCGGCCCGGGGAAGACGAAAGAACAGTGGCATTCACCTCCTGTTCGCCTCCCGGACCGGTCCGTCACCGCCGCCGGGCCCGGCCGGCGGGCCGTCGCCCGCTCCCGTGCTCCCCGCGGCCCTCCACCGTGGACACGCCCAGAGGGCGCCCACCGTTCGGCGGGCGCCCCTGGGAGGTCGGCTTCAGCGGGTCGGCGCGGGCGTCGGCGTGCTCTCACCGGGCACGGCCGACGGGCTCAGGGGTGGCGCGGGGGTGGCGCTCCCGCTCGGCGCCGGGGCCACGCTCGCGCTGGGCGCCGGGGCGACGCTCGCGCCCGGTGCCGGCGGGGCGCTCAGGGACGGCGCGGCCGGTGCCGGCGGCCCGAAGGGCGCCCGGTCGGGGCAGTACGGGTAGGCGTTGCGCGGCGCGGGCACGTTGCCGCTCGCGTCCAGGCAGCTCGGCCAGCCGAGCCGGATCGGCACGCCGTTCTGGTCGAAGAGCTGGGCGTTGCGGACCAGCCGCCCCTCCTGGTCGTAGACGAAGACGTCCTCGATCCGGTCGTACCGGCGGTCCACCGACACCTCCTGGTAGCTGGCGAACTGGTCGGAGCTGGCGTGCTGGTCGACGTTGACCAGCATCGCGAACGAGAAGATCAGGAACGCCGCGGTGCCCAGTCGCAGCAACCGCCGCGGCCAGCCCCGGAGGCCGGGAGCGCGCCGGCCCAGCCAGACCGAGGCGAGGACCGTGCCGGCGAGCAGGAACAGGCCGGCCAGCACGCTGCCGTCGAGCCGGGGAAGCAACCCGGACGGCTCCTGGAGCACCACGGAGATCACCAGCGCCGCGAGCCAGCCGCGCAGCAGCCACCAGGCCGGACGCAGCGGACGGAGGAACCCGCTCACCGAGGACTGGCCGAGCAGCGGGCCGAGCTGGGTGTCGAGCGCGCGGAGCTGGGTGCCGGCGCGCGCCTGCGCGGCGGCGAGTCGCCGGCCCCGCCGCCCCGGTCTGGCTCCCG
>NZ_MUYZ01000539.1:0-2452 GCF_003013775.1 Micromonospora sp. MH33 | reverse complement strand
GCGGGGCCGGGGACGGCGTGCCGGGCGTCGCCGGCGCGGAGCGCGACCTGGGCGGCGCCGCTGTCCACCACGGCCGCCAGCAGCGCCGTCGACCGCGGGTCGGCGTCCCGGTCGACCAGGAGAATGCGGTCCGGGTACGCGGCCTGGAGGCAGCGCCCGACCGCCCAGGTGGCGGCGGCCCGCGAACCGGTCGTCGTCGAGCCAGCCCCGCAACCGGCCGGCGAGATCCGCCGTGTCGGCCGGCCCGACCGCGAGCACCACCAGGTCCGGCGCGTCCCCGCGCAGTGCGGCCAGGTCGGGGTGGGCGGCCACCTCGGCCGCGTCCGCCGCCGTCCGCAGCGACGCGGCCAGCGCCTCGGCGTCGGGCCCGACCACCGCCCAGTGCCGGCCCGGCGCGGGCCCGCCGGCCGGATCCAGTGGCCGCCAGGTGATCCGGGTCAGCTCGTCGTGGTGCCGGCCGTTGACCGCCCGCAGCCGGGCGGGCCGGTCCAGCAGCAGCCGCCGGGTGACCTTGCCCGAGGCGGTCCGCGGCACGGCGTCGATCTCGTACAGCTCCTGCGGCACCTTGTGGTACGCGAGCCGCTGCCGGCAGGCGGCGTACGCGGCGGCCGGCGCGAACCCCTCCGGGGCGGGCACCACGAAGGCGACCGGCACCTCGCCGAGCACCTCGTGCGGCCGGCCGGTGACCGCGACGTCGGCGACGCCGGGCAGCCCGCGCAGCACCTCCTCCACCTCGGCGGGGTGCACCTTCTCCCCGCCCCGGATGATCAGCTCGCGGTGCCGCCCGGTGACGAAGAGGTTCCCGTCGCCGTCCCGGCGGGCCAGGTCGCCGGTGCGGTACCAGCCGTCGCGGAGCGCGGCGGCGGTGATCTCGGGCAGGCCGTGGTAGCCGAGCATGACGCTCGGCCCGCGGACCCAGACCTCGCCCTCGTCGCCGGTCGGCACGTCCCGGCCGGTGTCCGGGCTGACCAGGCGCACCTCGACCCCGGGGACCGGACGGCCGCAGGAGCCCTCGACCCGGGGTTCGTCGGGGTGGGTGACGGCGATCGAACCGCAGGTCTCCGTGCTGCCGTACGCGTCGAGCAGCGGCGCGTCGAAGACCTCCTCGAAGGCCCGGCGCAGCGGGCCGGTGGTGATCGCCCCGCCGACCAGGCACACCCGCAGGTCCGGCGCGCGGAAGCCGGCCTCCCGGGCAGCGGCGACCAGGTGGTGGTACATGGCCGGCACCCCGGCCAGCACGGTGGCCCGGTCCTCGGTGACCGCGCGCAGCACGTCGTCGGCGGAGAACCCGTCGACCAGCCGGGCGGTCGCCCCGACCGCGGTCACGCTCAGCACGCAGCCGATGTGGGAGAGGCTGTGGAACAGCGGCAACGGCCAGACCACCCGGTCGCCCTCGGTGAGGCCGGGGATCGGCACGTAGCAGGCGGCCACCGACCAGAGGCAGGTGCGCTGGGTGGAGAGCACGCCCTTGGGCCGGCCGGTGGTGCCGGAGGTGTAGAGCATCCAGGCGACCTCGTCCAGGCCGAGGTCGTCGCGCGCGTCGGCGGGCGGCTCGGCGTCGACCAGCGCGGGCCAGGCCGTCACACCGGCCGGGTAGGGTCCGTCGCCGGTCACCCAGACCCGCAGCCCGGGCCGGTCCCCGCGCAGCCGCAGGAGCTGGTCGAGGTGCTGCGGGTCGGTGACCGCCAGCACCGCGCCGGAGTCCTCCAGCAGGTGGGCCAGCTCCGCGTCGGTGCTGCGCGGGTTCAGCGGTACGCCGACGGCCGCCGCCCGGGTGACGGCCAGCCAGGTCTCCACGGTCTCCACCCGGTTGCCCAGGCAGAAGGCGACCCGCTGGCCCCGCTCGACGCCGGCCGCGACCAGGTGCCCGGCCAGCCGGCGGGTGCGGGCGTCCAGCTCGGCGTAGGTGACCGAGCGGCGCTCGTCGCGGAACGCGACCTGGTCCCCGAGCCGGCTGGCGTGTGCCCGGAGCAGATCGGGCAACGGCTGGACCAGGTCGCTCCGAAGCATGTCACCACATCCGTCCCTCGCCGTAACGGCCCAAGTCTGGCCAGGGACCCGCCGGTGACCTACCCCTGTCGCCCCCTATGTCGTCCCCAGATCCGGGTCCCCGGCGGGTGGCCCGGCGGCCCGGCGCGGTGATGATGGGCTCGCCCCGAGGACCGCCCGCGTGCCCCACCCGCCCGTCAGTCGAGGTGCATCGTTGGAACGCTCCTGGTTGTTCGCCGACCTCGCCGTGCCCGGCACGGGGTGCCTCGACGCCCGGGCGGCCGGGCTGGTCGGCACCGTGGTGGCGGACCTGGTCGCGGCCGTCCGCGCCACCGACCCGGACGTGCACTGGTTCTTCGACCGGCTGGACTCCCCCGGTGACCCGCGCCTGCGGCTGGGCCTGCACGCCGGCGCCGCCGCGCTCGACGTGGCCCGGCGGCGGCTCGGCCCGGCGGCCCGGCCG
>NZ_MUYZ01000538.1:0-2456 GCF_003013775.1 Micromonospora sp. MH33 | reverse complement strand
TGGCCCAGAACGCGCTGCCCGGCGCCTCGCCGACGCTGCGGTCGCTCTTGACGTTCCACGGCCGGGCCCAGCCGCCGCCCGCGCGGGTCGGTCAGCATCACCGTCACGCTCGCCGCCCAGCTCAGCAGCGGCAGCACCAGCCCCGGCCACTCCACCGCCACGCCCACCAGCGCCCGGGTCAGCGACTGGCCGACCCCGACCGGGCCGCCGTCGGCGCGGACCACCCGCAGCCCCACCGCCAGCTTGCCCAGCGTCCGGCCGCCCGCGAAGCGCTCCATCAGCACCGGGTAGCCGACCAGCACCAGCACCAGCACCACGAGCTGCAGGGCGCCGGCCAGCGCGGCGTCCATGAGGTCGCGCGGCAGGCTGAGCACCAGCACCGACAGCCCGGCGCCGAGCAGCATCGCCACCACGAGCTGGGCCACCAGGTCGATCAGCAGGGCGAGCACCCGGGAGCCCAGCCGGGCCGCCCGGACGTCCAGCTCCACCGCCTCGCCGCTGACCAGACCGGCGTCGGCCCATCCGGCCGGTGGGGGAGGTTGCGCGCGCACTCGGACAGTGAACACTATTGGCGCCGGACGGGGGAGGACGAGTGGATCTCGACGCGTACGTGGCCGAGCACGGCGCCGAGTGGCGGCGGCTGGAGCAGTTGACCGGCCGGCGGAAGCTCGACGCCGCCGAGGTGGACGAGCTGGTCAGCCTCTACCAGCGCGCCGCCACCCACCTGTCCGCGCTGCGCAGCCGGGCCCCCGAACCGGCCCTGGTCGGCCGCCTCTCCCACCTGGTGCTCGCGGCCCGGGCCCGGATCACCGGCCGCCCCCGGCCCTCCTGGGCGGCGGTGGGCCGGTTCCTCCTCGCCGACCTGCCGGCCGCCCTCTACCGGGCCTGGCCCTGGTGGTGCGCGGTGGCCACCGGGTTCAGCGCGCTCACCGGCTTCCTCATCTGGTTCGTCGCCGGCCATCCCGACACCGCCGCCGCGTTCATCGGCGCCGAGGCGGCCCGGCAGCTCGTCGACTCCGGCTTCGCCGGCTACTACACCGAGTTCACGGCGCCGACCTTCGCGTTCCACCTGTGGACGCACAACGCCTGGCTGGCCGCGCAGTGCCTGGCAGCCGGGGTGCTGGTGGTGCCGGTGTTCTGGCTGCTCTGGCAGAACGCGCTGAACATCGGCGTGGTCGGCGGCGTGATGATCTCCTACGGCCGGGCCGACGTGTTCTTCGGCATGATCACCCCGCACGGGCTGCTCGAACTCACCGGCATCCACGTGGCGGCCGGGGTCGGGCTGCGCACCGCGTGGGCCTGGATCGCGCCGCCGGCGCAGCTCACCCGGGGCCGGGCCGTCGCCGAGGCGGGCCGCTCCGCCATCGTGGTCGCCGCCGGCCTGGTCGGCCTCTTCGCGGTCTCCGCGCTGCTGGAGGCGTTCGTGACCCCGGCGCCGCTGCCGGTCGCCGTCCGGGTGGGGATCGGCGCCACGGTCTGGCTGGCCTTCCTGGCGTACGCGCTGATCCTCGGCCGCCGGGCGGTCAGAGCTGGCCGAGGGACTTGAGCCGCAGGTAGGTGTCGGCGACCGCCGGGGCGAGCCGGTCGGCGGGGGAGTCCACCACGGTCACCCCGTGCCGGGACAGCGCGGCCCGGACCCGGTCACGTTCGGCCAGGGCCCGCCAGGCCGCCGCGGCGGCGTACGCGTCGTCCGGGCCGGTCGGCGGGGCGGTGGTGAGCCGGGCCAGCACCGGGTCGTGGGTGGCCGCGAGCACCACCCGGTGCCGGGCGGCCAGCCGGGGCAGCACCGGCAACAGCCCTTCGCCGAGCGCGCCCGCCTCCAGGGCGGTGAAGAGCACCACGAGGCTGCGCTGCCGCTCCCGGCGCAGCACCTCCCCGGCGATCAGCTCGAAGTCGGTCTCCACCAGCGCCGGCTGGAGCGGGGCGACCGCGTCCACCAGCCGGGCGAGCAGCGCGGGCCGGCCGCTGCCGGTCACCCGGGCCCGGACGGCGGTGTCGGCGGCGAGCAGGTCGACCCGGTCGCCGGCCCGGGCGGCCAGCGCGGTGAGCAGCAGCGCCGCGTCGATCGCGGTGTCCAGCCGGGGCTCGTCGCCGAGCCGGACGGCCGAGGTGCGGCCAGTGTCCAGCTCGCCGACCACGTACTCCCGGAGGGTGTCGAACTCGGTGCCGTGGCCGCGCCCCCGGGTGACCTGGACGCCGTCGATGATCCGCAGCCTGGCCAGCTTCTCCGGCAGGTGCCGCCGGGAGTCGAACCGGGGCAGCACCCGCAGCGTCCACGGTGGCGTGACCGGGTGGCCGGCGCGCTGCCGGAACGCCAGGCGCAACGGCCCGAGCGAGCGTACGGTCAGCGCCACCGCGGGCCGGTCGCCGCGCCGGGCCGGGGTGAGCCGGACCGGCAGGGCGGCCGTGCCGCCCGGTGCGACGGTGAGCACCCGCCCGGCGGGGAGGTCGGGTCG
>NZ_MUYZ01000537.1:0-2457 GCF_003013775.1 Micromonospora sp. MH33 | reverse complement strand
CCGGACCAGCTCGTGGTGACCCCGGTCGGCTGCCGGGACGGGCGCTCGGCCTGCCGGGGGCTGCGTACCTCGGGGCGCGGGGACGAGACCGGCCGGGGCTGGCTGGTCGTCGGCGCGGGTGAGCCGGTGGCCGCCCCCGCCCTGGACGGCCCGGACACCGAGCTGGACGGCGAGCGCGCGGTGGGGACCGCGGGCGGCGTGGTCACCGGGCGGTCCGCCCGCACGGGCGAGGAGCTGTGGCGCCGGGCCGACCTCGGGCCGGTCCGGATCCTGGCGGTCGAGCCGGGCCGGGTGTACCTGCTGACCGAGGGGCGGGACCTGGTCACGCTCGACCCGGTGACCGGCGCGGAGCGGTCCCGGTTCGCCATGGACATCGGCCGGGACGGGACGGGCTGGCAGCCCGGGCGGGCGCACGCGGCGGACGGCTACGTGGCGGTGGAACGGCTCCGCGAGCGGGCCCGCCCGGACGACGACGACCAGGGCTACTTCCTGATGGCCGAGCCGGTGCTGCTGGCCGCGACCTGACCGAAACGGACAAATGGTACGATTTCGCGAGGGCTCCGGCGCGCCGCTGGTCGGCGCGGGACGACCCGAGGCGTCCGGGGCCGGTCCGTAGGGGGTTGACGGACCGGCCCCGGACCTCGCCGTCAGGCCAGCGCGGCCTCGGCGGCGGCCAGGAAGGCGTCGTTCTCGGCCGGCGTGCCGATGGTGACCCGCACCCCGTCGCCGGGGAACGGCCGGACGATCACGCCGCGCGCCTCGCACGCCTTGCCGAACTCGACGGCCCGGTCGCCCAGCGGCAGCCAGACGAAGTTGGCCTGGCTTTCCGGCACGTCCGGGACGAACTTGCGCAGCGCCTCGGTGACCCGGTCCCGCTCGGCGACGACCAGCGCGCAACGCCGCTCGACCTCGTCGGCCTGGGCCAGGGCGGCCAGCGCGCCCGCCTGCGCGGCCATGCTCGTGGAGAAGGGGGTGACCACCTTGCGCACCGCGGCGGCCACGGTCGGCTCGGCGACCAGCCAGCCGATCCGCAGGCCGGCCAGGCCCCACGCCTTGGACAGGGTGCGCAGCACCGCGACGTTCGGCCGGTCCAGGTAGCTGAGGCCGTCCGGCACCTCGGGGTCGGTGACGAACTCCCGGTACGCCTCGTCGATCACCACGAGCACGTCGTCCGGCACCGCGTCGAGGAAGCGGTCCAGTTCGGCCTTGCGGACCGCCGTGCCGGTCGGGTTGTTCGGGTTGCAGACCAGGATCATCCGGGTCCGGTCGGTCACCGCCGCCGCCATCGAGGCCAGGTCGTGGCCGTGGCCGGCGTCGTTCGGCACCCGCACGCTGGTCGCGCCGCTGGTCGCCGCGATGATCGGGTACGCCTCGAAGGACCGCCACGAGTACAGCAGCTCGTCGCCGGGGAGGCAGGTCGCCCGGACCAGGTGCTCGGCCAGCGCCACCGAGCCGCAGCCGGTGGCGATCCGGTCGGCGTCCACGCCGTACCGCTCGGCGAGGGCCTGGCGCAGCGCCACCACGCCCATGTCCGGGTAGCGGTGCGAACCGGCCACCGCCTCGGCGACCGCCTCCACCACGCCGGGCAGCGGGCCGTACGGGACCTCGTTGCTGGCCAGCTTGATCGCCTCGGGCAGGCCCAGCTCGCGGGCCAGGTCGGCCGGGCTGCGCCCGGGCACGTAGTTGGGCAGCGCGTCCAGGTCGGCGCGGGTGAGCCGCAGCGGAGGCTGGTGACGTCCGGTGTCGGTCATGGGGTGTCTCCCGGGGGGTTGGCGCGGTCGCGCGGGGCGGTACGGGTGTCGGGCCGGCTGCGGGGGAGTTGGACCACCACGGTCTGCGCCCGCTTGTCGTGCAGGGCCTGGCGCAGCGGCTGGTCGAAGAGCGGGGAGACCGCGTCGACGAACTGGAGCAGCAGGCCGAGGCCGCAGCAGTACCAGAGCAGGGTGGGCAGCCCGAGGGTGCTCCAGCGCCGGGTGGCCCGGCCGAAGCCGAGCGGCTGGTCCGCCTCGACGGGCACGGCACGAACGCCCACCAGCCGCTTGCCGAAGGTCTGCCCGCGGGCCGCCATCGAGGGCACCTCGTAGGCGAACCAGAGCGCGGTGGCGATCAGCAGGATGGCGATCTGCAGCCCGGCGGCCTGCTCACCCGGCTGGGGCAGCCCCTCGGTGGAGGTTTCCCCGGCCAGCGACCGGCGCACCGACTCGCGCAGGTACGGCGAGATCTCCTCGATGTAGCGCCAGACGAACCAGCCGTTGACCACGGCGTTGAGCAGGAACACCACGCCGAGGTCGATCAGGCGCGCGACCAGCCGGGCACCGTACGAGGCGAGCGGCAGCCCGTGCGGGTGCGGCGCCGGTGGACGCCCCGGCCAGCCCGGGTACGGCCAGCCTGGCGGCGGCCCCTGCTGGCCCGGTCGGCCCGCCCACGGCCCCGGCTGCCCGGGCTGTCCCGGCCACG
>NZ_MUYZ01000536.1:0-2461 GCF_003013775.1 Micromonospora sp. MH33 | reverse complement strand
TCGTCCGGGTCGGACGTCGGGTCGTCGGAGCGGGTTTCGGGTTCGCTGCCGGGCCGGCCGGCGGCGATGGAATGGCATCCCCCGGCCGACTCTGACGCGGGCGGGCAGCCGTCCGATTCAGCGGAATACCACGACCCGCTCGGTCTTGGCCCGGAGTTCGTGGACCTGGCGTGGGCGGAGGACCCGGTCGGAATAGCGGCGGACCCGTTCGCAGGAATGGACATGGCGACTCCGACGTCCGACCCGACTCCGGCGCTCGACCCGACTCCGGCGCTCGACCCGGAGGAGCAGCCGTCGGGCGGGCAGCGGCCGGACTGGGAAAAGGAAGTAGCGGATGCCGCCAGCTCCCTGAAGGTCTCTGGAACCGCTGCCGAGGCGGCATTCGGCAAGTGGGCGAGCGAGGTGTTCGAATTCGATCCCGCAACTCTTGACCAAAGGCCGCACGTCGTCTTCAACGAGTCGGTGTTGGACACCTACGGGGAAGAGTTGGGGAAGAAAGGCATCACCAACCCGGCTGGATTGAGCGGATGGCTGGCCCGCCAACTGGCCAAGGAACTCGCCCCGGGCGGATCGTCGAGGCTCAGGGAGATTCTTCCGTATCCGGATCCGGAGAACATGTCCGAGCAGCAACGAGACGCCCTGCACCGGATCTGGCTCGACAAGATGGCAAACGTCCGAACTACGAGTTACGAGGTCACGCGTGTCGCTCTCCATCTGCTGGCCAAGGGGTTGGACCAGCCGATGCGGCTCTACCATCCGTTCGGCGACCCGTACGAGGACATCGGCCCGCCGCCCGATGACGGTGCCATCCCACGCCCTGTCGTGTGGTGGAAGGGTGGTTACATCGTCCTCAGACCTCGTGACTCGGCCGACATCCCCGCCCGCATCGCCAGCGGCTACCAGCGGACGTCGCCCGACCGCGCACGGCAGCAATGGGACAGCCTTTTCAGCGGGGCACTCGGTCTGTTGAAGGCCAGGATCGAAACGGCGGAAGAGAGTTCTCCCGGGCCTCAACGGTCCCTCCTGCGATACACACTTGACCGGGACCTCGCGGCAATCGGTAAGCGGCCCTTCTCTCCTCGCCGCCTAGCCGAGGAACTTGGCGCATACCACCGCTACCTCATCGGCCTCAGCGGCGACGGCGCCTGGACAGGTGACTACCGATGGAAACCCAAAGACCCGTTCACCCTCCGTATCGCTGCCCACGTCAAAGCCAACATGAGCGCGTACGCGGAATTGCGCTTCCGGCTGGGCGGCGAGGACGCGCAACTCACTCGTGTCGACCACGTGGTCCTACCGGGCGATAGGGTCGCTGTTGACTTCGGGTCGGTCGACGGGGCGGGTGTCGGTATTGTCAAGATCCCGTACCTGGCCGACGGCGTCGAGAAGTTTGCCTACCGGGAGATCGACCGCAAATTTTCTGACAGCGAGCTGGCTGAACTGAGAGCCACCGCACCCGGCCAGGTGTGGCAACTCGACGAGCCGCCGGTCAGCTCCCTCTTTCACATTACGATGGGCTTGAACCCCAGAAACGGCCAGTTGAGCCGCTCCTTCGGCCAGGGCTCGGAGGGCAATAAACTCAAGAGAGCCCGTATCCCGGTCGTCAAAGTGGCCGACGGACGTCCATTTCTCATCCCGGCTGACGTGAGGGAGGTCATTCTCCGACTCGGGTACGGCCCGGATGGTCGACCCATCGCGTTCGTGGTGATGCCGGCTGAGAAGAGCGGGGCCGAACAGGACCTGTATCTGCAACTGGTCAATCCTTCCCCCACCGTCGACGACATCGAGTTGCTGCGCAAAACGGCGCTGTGGGAGGACCTCCCGAATTGGCCGAGCGTTTCCCAGGTGAAAGCATTCGATGACACAATTGCCGCGAATAGTCGATCGCGTGCTCCTCTGAGTTTTTATCTCGGCGGCAGCGGGGCCAAGACGCTAGATGGGCGGGAGGTGAATCTCACCCCTGGGACGCCGATCAGGTTGGCGGTGGGGGAGCGGCACCGGCCGGTCGGAAAGGATGTCCCTTCCGAGAAAGTCAAAGAGGTTGTCGTCGTGGTCAGGGCGCCGTTGGTCCCAAGACCGAACGTGCCGGCGTCCGGACCCGAATACGCCTTCAAGCTCTTCGTCAGGGATGAGGAGGATTACGCTGCTCTCATAGAGCAACTCCAAGAGCGGCAGACGTTGCTCGACCGGCGCAGCGAGCTAGCTGAGTCGGGGGATCGGCGGGCCCCGAAGCGTCCGCGCGTCCAGGATGGCTCGTCGGTGCCTGGCCCGGCGTCCGCGTCTCACCAGCCGCCGCCCCCACCGGATGTGGCTGGTGAGGCGGGACGTGGTGATCGGCTGCTGCCGAGTCAGTTGTCGGAGGATGAGGTGTCGGCCCGGTTCCGGTGGCTGGGTGGGGTGAATGCGGTTCGTGGTGGCGATCCGGTTTTGCGGGGGCGGGGTTACGACACGAACTGTGTGT
>NZ_MUYZ01000535.1:0-2483 GCF_003013775.1 Micromonospora sp. MH33 | reverse complement strand
CCGCGGTGTGCGAGTTGGCGTCGCTCAGCTCGTCCCGGGCGGCCTGCACCTCGGTCAGCAGCGCGCCGGCGTCGGCCGGGCGGGCGGCCGGGTCCCGCCGGGTGGCCCGGGCGACCAGCGCGTCGAGGACCGGGGGCAGCGCCGGCACCAGGGTCGACGGCGCCGGCACGTCGCGGTCGACGTGCTGCCAGGCGACCTCGACCGGGCGGTCGCCGTCGTAGGGCACCCGGCCGGTGAGCATCTCGAACAGCACGATGCCGGCGGAGTAGACGTCGGTGCGCGGGTCCGCGTGGCCCTGGGTGACCAGCTCCGGCGCCACGTACGCCACGGTGGCCATGAGCTGGTTGCCGTTCTCCTCCTCGGCGCTGGCCTCGACCGCGCGGGCCAGCCCGAAGTCGGCCACCTTGACCACGCTGTCCACCAGGTTGGTGGTGCCGCCGGTGGGCGCCTCGGCGACCAGCACGTTCTCCGGCTTGACGTCGCGGTGCACGAGGCCGGCCCGGTGCGCGGCGACGATCGCGGCGAGCATCTGCTCGGCGATGGCCAGCGCCTCGTCCGGGTTGAGCCGGCGCCGCTCGGCGAGCACGTCGCGCAGGGTGCGGCCGCGCACGTACTCCATCACCAGGTAGGGGAGGCCGGCGTGGCTGCCCTGGTCGTAGACCGCGACCACGTTGGGGTGGGTGAGCCGGGCGATGGTCTTCGCCTCGTCGGTGAAGCGTTCGACGAAGCCGGCCATCCGGGCCCGGGCCTCGGGCGCCTGCGTCGGGTGAATGATCTTTACCGCCACGGTGCGCTCCAGGCGCTCGTCGGTGGCGGTGTACACGGTCGCCATGCCGCCACGGGCCACGCGACCGCGAATGCGGTAGCGCCCGTCGATCAGCGAGCCCAGCAACGTGTCGGCGACCTGTGTGTCCATCGGCAGGCAGTCTATGTGGCGGGAGGGTGAAGGTTGAACAGGATGCTACAGCCGGGGTGCGACGGGGATGGGCCGGCGCACGCGCCGGGCGGGTACGGGGTGCCGCCGACCGGCCCCGGCGGGCACGTGGCAGGGTGGTCGGGTGACCGATTCCGTACCCACCCAGGCCGCCGCCACCGGCGCCGACCTGCCCGGACCGACCGACCCGGCCGGCTGGCTGACCCTGCCGGACGTGGCCGAGCGCCTCGACCTGTCGATCAGCAAGGTGCACCAGATGATCCGCGACCGGGAACTGCTCGCGGTGCGCCGCGACGGCGTCCGCCGGATCCCGGCCGACCTGGTGGCCAACCACACCGTGCTCAAGCACCTGCCCGGCGTGCTCAACCTGCTCGCCGACGCCGGGTACGACGACGAGGAGGCACTGCGCTGGCTCTACGAGCCCGACCCCACCCTCCCCGGCACGACGCCGGCGGCCGCCCTCGCCGGCGACCAGGCCCGCGAGGTCAAGCGCCGCGCCCAGGCCCTCGGCTTCTGACCCTCCCCACCCCCTCCCCGGGCCGCTGATCATGAAGTTATTGCCATGACACGCCGGAGAGCAGGGCAATAACTTCATGATCGACGGAGCCGGGAGCCGGGAGCCGGGGCCGGGGACAGGGTGGGCGGGGGAGGGCCCTGGGTGGGGTCAGTCGGTGCGGCGGGTGGCGGCAATGGCCAGGTCGACCAGGGCCTGGCGGGCCTCGGTGTCCAGGTCGACCGTTGTCAGGGCGGCCAGGGCGCTCTCGGTGAGGGCGGTGATCCGGCGTTCGGTGCGGTCCAGGGCGCCGCTCGCCGTGATCAGCTCGCGGAGGCGGGCCACGCCGGTGGGGTCCAGATCCGGGTCGCCGAGGCGGCCGAGCAGCAGCTCGCGGCCGGCGTCGTCGAGCGCATCGAGGGCCGCCGCCACCAGGTACGTCCGCTTGCCCTCGCGCAGGTCGTCGCCGGCCGGCTTGCCGGTGCGCTCCGGGTCGCCGAACACCCCCAGCACGTCGTCGCGGAGCTGGAACGCCTCGCCCAGCGGCAACCCGTACGCCGAGTAGGCGGCGTGCACCTCGGCCGGCGCGTCGGCCAGCGCGGCGCCGAGCAGCAGCGGCCGCTCGACGGTGTACTTCGCCGACTTGTAGCGGGCCACCTTGCCGGCCCGCTCCAGCGAGGTGTCCCCGGTGGCCTGGGTCAGCACGTCCAGGTACTGCCCGACGGTCACCTCGGTGCGCATCTCGTCGAAGACCGGCCGGGCCCGGGCCACCGTGCGCGGGTCCAGGCCGGCGGAGTGCAGCACCTCGTCGGACCAGACCAGGCACAGATCGCCCAGCAGGATCGCCGCCGCGTCGCCGAACCCGTCCGGGTCGCCGCTCCAGCCGGCCGCACGGTGCCGGGCGGCGAACCGCCGGTGCACCGCCGGCTCGCCCCGGCGGGTGTCCGAGCGGTCCATCAGGTCGTCGTGGATCAGGGCGCTGGCCTGGCCGGCGTTCCGCGTCGCCGTCGAGTACGACGGCCAGTGGCACAGCGACCTCGACCAGCTGCACCGCGA
>NZ_MUYZ01000534.1:0-2490 GCF_003013775.1 Micromonospora sp. MH33 | reverse complement strand
CCCGGCGAGCCGGTCGGCCCACGGACCGGCCTGGGCGGCGAGCGCCCCGGCGGTCCGGGCGGAGAGCAGCACCGGCACCACGGGCAGCGCGGCGGGCTCGCCGGCCGGCACGGGCGGTTCGGGGGCCTGTTCGAGGATGGTGTGGGCGTTGGTGCCGCTGATCCCGAAGGAGGAGACGGCGGCGCGGCGCGGCCGGCCGGTCAGCGGCCAGGGCCGGCCCTCGGTGAGCAGTTCGACCGCGCCCACGCTCCAGTCCACCTGGTCGCTCGGTTCGTCGACGTGCAGGGTCGGCGGCAGGTAGCCGTGGCGCAGGGCGAGCACCATCTTCATCACGCCGGCCACGCCGGCGGCGGCCTGGGTGTGCCCGATGTTCGACTTGATCGAGCCGAGCAGCAGCGGCCGGTCGCCGGGCCGGTCCTGCCCGTACGTGGCCAGCAGCGCCTGCGCCTCGATCGGGTCGCCCAGCTTCGTGCCGGTGCCGTGCGCCTCGACGGCGTCCACGTCGGCGGCGTCGAGGCGGGCGTTGGCCAGGGCCGCGCGGATGACCCGCTGCTGGGCGGGCCCGTTGGGGGCGGTGAGCCCGTTGGACGCGCCGTCCTGGTTGACCGCGCTGCCCCGGATCACGGCGAGGATCGGGTGGCCGTTGCGCCGGGCGTCGGAGAGCCGCTCGACCAGCAGCACGCCGGCCCCCTCGCCCCAGCTGGTGCCGTCGGCGGCGGCGGCGAACGCCTTGACCCGGCTGTCCGGGGCCAGGCCGCGCTGCCGGCTGAACCCGACGAACACGCCGGGGGTGGACATCACGGTGACCCCGGCGACCAGGGCCAGGGAGCACTCGGCGGCGCGCAGCGCCTGGCCGGCCCAGTGCAGCGCGACCAGCGACGAGGAGCAGGCGGTGTCCACCGAGACGGCGGGCCCTTCCAGCCCGAGGGTGTAGGAGACCCGGCCGGAGAGCACGCTGCCGGCGTTGCCGGTCATCAGGTGCCCCTCGGCGCCCTCGGCGGTGATCATCAGGTTGCGGTAGTCCTGGTAGTTGGTGCCGACGAAGACGCCGGTGGGGCTGCCGCGCAGCGCCTGCGGGTCGATGCCGGCCCGTTCGACGGCCTCCCAGCAGACCTCCAGCAGCAGCCGCTGCTGCGGGTCCATGGCCAGGGCCTCCCGGGGGCTGATGCCGAAGAAGCCGGGGTCGAAGTCGGCGACGCCGGGAACGAAGCCGCCCTGGCGGGCGTAGCTGGTGCCCTCCGTGGCGGGGTCGGCGTCGAAGAGCCGGTCCAGGTCCCAGCCCCGGTCCGTGGGGAAGTCGCCGATGGCGTCGCCGCCCGCGGCGAGCAGCTGCCACAACCGTTCCGGGTCGTCCGCCCCGCCGGGGAACCGGCAGCTCATCGCGACGATGGCGAGCGGCTCGTCGGGGGTGGCGACGGCGACCGGCGCGGCCACCGCGGCGGCGGCCCCGCTGAGCAGCTCGTCGAGGTGCCCGGCGAGCACCGCCGGGCTCGGGTAGTCGAAGGCGAGGGTGGCGGGCAGCCGCAGGTCGGTGGCGGTGGCGAGGAGGTTGCGCAGGTCCACGGCGGTCAGCGAGTCCAGGCCGAGGTCCCGGAAGGGCCGGGTGGCGGGGATGTCGTCGGCGGACCCGTAGCCGAGGGCACCGGCCGCGCACTGCCGGACCAGGTCGAGCAGCGCCGCGCTCCGCTCGGCCGCGGACCGGCCGGCGAGGCGCCGGGCCAGCTCCGAGGAGGGTACGGCCGGCTCCTCGGCTGGGGCCTCGGCCGGCCGGGTGGCCGCCTGGAATTCGGGCAGGTCGGCGAGGAGCGGGCTGGGCCGGACCAGGGTGAACGCCGGGGCGAACCGGGTCCAGTCGATGTCGGCGATCACCGTGGTGCGGTCGCCGCGGCGCAGCGCCCGCGCCAGCGCCGCGACGGCGAGGTCGGGGTCCATGGCCACCATGCCGCCCCGGCGCAGCCGCTGCTGGGCGCGCGCGTTGTCGGCGGGCAGGCCCGCCCCGCTCCACGCGCCCCAGGCGACGGAGAGCGCCGGGAGCCCCTCGGCCCGGCGCCGTTCCGCGAGGGCGTCGAGGTGCGCGTTGGCCGCCCCGTACGCGCCCTGTCCGGCGTTGCCGGTGGTGCCGGCGACGGAGGAGAACAGCACGAACGCGTCCAGGTCGAGGTCGCGGGTGAGCGCGTCGAGGTGGTCGGCGGCGGCGCTCTTGGGCGCGGCGACGGTGTGCAGGCGGGCCGGGGTGACGGTGTCCACGATGCCGTCGTCGAGCACGGCGGCGGTGTGCAGCACGGCGCTGAGCGGGGCGTCGTCCGGGAGGTGCGCGAGCAGGGCGGCGAGTTGCGCCCGGTCGGTGACGTCGCAGCGGGCC
The DNA here is from genome assembly GCF_003013775.1 of Micromonospora sp. MH33. Taxonomy (NCBI): domain Bacteria; kingdom Bacillati; phylum Actinomycetota; class Actinomycetes; order Micromonosporales; family Micromonosporaceae; genus Micromonospora; species Micromonospora sp. MH33. The sequence goes on along the minus strand of NZ_MUYZ01000534.1, from coordinate 128 downwards.
ACGGTGACGCGTACCCCGAGGTCGGTCAGCTCGGCGGCGAGGTCGCCGGCGCCGGGGGCGTCGGGGCCGCGGCGGCTGGCCAGCAGCACGTGGGCGGCGCCGGAGCGGGCCGCCCAGCGGGCCAGGTG
>NZ_MUYZ01000533.1:0-2492 GCF_003013775.1 Micromonospora sp. MH33 | reverse complement strand
TCAACCGTGTTCACCGCCGCCCGATGCGACACCTGCACACCCTTCGGCTCCCCCGTCGACCCCGACGTGAAAATCACGTACGCGGTGGCCTGGTCATCGACGTGCACCGGCTCGGCCAGCGGCGGGTGCCCGGCCGCCAGGTCGACCGGCACCACCGACACCCCGTCCGGCCAGGACCAACCGGCACCCGTTTCGTCGGTCACGGCCCAGCCGGCTCGCGCTCCGGCGAGGATCCGGTCCCTGCGCACGGGCGGCTGATCGACACCGACCGGCACGTACACGCCGCCGGCGGCCAGCACCCCCAACACCGCCACCACCTGCTCCGGGCCCTTGCGCAACGTCACCGCCACCGCATCGCCCGGCGCCACACCAGCGGCCACCAACGCCCCCGCCACCCGCAACGCCGCCGACGCCAGATCCCCGTAGGACATCGACCTCGTCTCGTCCCACAGCAACGCCGGGCGATCCGGGTCCTCGGCTGCCCGGTCGAAGAACCCCTCGTGCAGCAGCCGGCCCGACACCGGAGCCTCAGTCGCGTTCACCGACGCCCGCACCTGGCGCTGATCCTCCGGCAGGATGTCGCCGACCGGGGATGCCCAGTCACCGTCGATCAGCCGCGACAGCAGCCCGACGTACGCGGAGAACATCGCCTCCACCACACCCGCCGGGAACAACCCCGACACCACGTCCCAGTTCAACAACAGGCCACCGTCGAGCTCGACCACCTGATGATCGAGCCACACCTGGGGGGTCTGGGAGATCCCCCAGACGCGCTCGGCGTACGGATGGGGGCTGCCGCCGGCGGCCCGTTCAGTCACGCCGAGGGTGCTGGTGAACACGACCGGCATGGAAACCTCGGCGGAGCCCTGCCGGCGGGCTAGGTCGCGCATGATCTCCACGGCGGAGACCTCGCTGTGTTCCAGGTCGCGCCAGACCTGTTCCTGGAGACGGCGGGCCGTCTCCAGCCAGCTTTCCCCGGGCCGCGCCCGGTACGCCACCAGCAGCAGCGAGGTGAAGTCGCCGAGCACGTTGTTGATGTCCGGGTGGACGTCGCGCCGGTCGAAGAGGGTGAGGTTGACGGTCAACTCCTGCTGACCACTCCAGGCGGAGAGCACCTCGGCGAACGCGGTGGCGAGTACGGTCGACGGGGTCAGGTCGTGCCGGCGGGCGGCCTCGGCCAGCGCCGACCACTCCTGAGGGCTGAGTCGGTGCTCGTGCCGTTCGAAGGTGGGCCGGCCGAGTTGGGCCGGCTCGACGGCGGTCGGCAGGGCCGGCGCCGGGGGCAGGTCGTCGAGCCGGGCACGCCAGTACTCTCGGGCTCGGGCCAGCGCGGCGGGCGCCGGCCGGACGCTGGTGACGTAGTCGCGGAAGGACATGCCGACCGGTGGCAGCGGCGCGTCGAGGTCGTCGTAGAGCAGTTCCAGCTCCTGGAAGACGATCATCGAGCTGAGCGCGTCCAGGATGATGTTGTCGAGGCTGACGCCGACGCGGACGTGGTCGCCGTAGCGGACCGCCCGCACGTCGAACAGCGGCCACTCGGTGGCCGAGATCAGCTGGTGCGACATCGCGTCGCGCAGTTCGGCCAGCGCCTCCCGTTCCGCGCCGGGCGCGGCGTCGGTGACGGGGATGCGCAGCCGGGGCACCTCGGGCAGGATGCGCTGCTGGCCGTCGTCGTCGAAGACGGCGCGGAGCATCTCGTGCCGGGCGATGAGCCGGTTCCACGCCTCCTCCAGCCGGTCGAGGTCGATGTGCGCGCCGTCGAGTTCCGTGTAGAAGTGGCACCCGACCCCGCCGAGGGTGAACTCCTCGTTGCGGCCCATCCAGTACGCGCGCTGCACGTCGGTTGGGGGGAACGGGTCGTACCGGTGCTCGGGGTCGGGGGTGAGCCGGGGCTGGTCGGGCTGGGCGCCGGCACCGCCGAGGGTGAGCCCGGCGGCGAAAGCGGACAGCACCGGGTTGGCGAAGAGAGCGGTGAGTTCCGCGCCCTGCACGCCCTCGGCCCGCAGTTGGGTGATCAGCCGGGTAGCGAGCAGGCTGTCGCCGCCGAGGGCGAAGAAGCTGTCGGTGCGCCCGACCCGGTCGGCCTCCAACAGCTCAGCCCACAGCCGTGCGACGGTCTGCTCGATGTCGCCGCGCGGCGGTTCGTACCCGCCGGTCTGGTCGGTGACGGCGGCGGTGAGTGCCCGGGTGAGGGCGGCGTGATCGACCTTGCCGTTGGGGGTCAGTGGCATCGTCGCGGTGACGAGCACCGCGTCCGGGAGCATGTACGGCGGCAGCCGGTCGGCGAGCCACTCCCGCAGCACGGTCAGCGCCTGCGCTCCGCCCAGGTCGGCGCCGTCGGTGGGCACCACGGCGGCGGCGAGCCGGGTCGGCCTCAGGTCGAGGCGGACGGCGACGGCCCGGGACACCTGCGGGTGTTGGGTGAGGGCGGTTTCGATCTCGCCGAGTTCGATGCGGTGTCCACGGATCTTCACCTGATGATCGCGGCGGCC
>NZ_MUYZ01000532.1:0-2507 GCF_003013775.1 Micromonospora sp. MH33 | reverse complement strand
CGGCCGTGGTCGGCGGCCGGAAGGAAGCGGCCCGGGCCGGCGCCCGTCGGGCCCGTCCGGGCCGGCTCGTCGGCGTCGTGGGGCGTGCGGGTTCCGGTGCCGCCGGGGTTCACGACGAGGCCGGGCGGCGGTCGACCACGCCGGCGCCGGCCGGCACGTCGAAGGCGGCCGGCTCGACCGTGTCGGTGTAGCGGCTCAGGGTGACCTCCGCCGGCTTGCCGTCGAGGGTGCCGGTGAAGCTGCCGAGCACCCCCTCGGTGGTCACGCAGGCGTTGAAGCGGTCGCCGGCCCGGGTGACGTCGACGCAGGTGGCGTGGTGCCCGGCAAGCGTGGTGTCGCTCTGCTGGATGGTCGTCTCGGGGTCGAGCGCCGCGTCGGTGAGCAGCCGGATCACCGCCGGCGGGGTGACCTGGCCGTGCTTGCGTGCCTCGCCGTAGACGACCACCGAGGGCTTGCCGGCGGTCAGTACCGGCGGCGACACCGTGCAGGAGGTACGCCCGGCCGCGTTCGCGCACCGGGTCACCGCCTCCTGGGTCACCGTGATCTTGCCGTCCGGCCAGGTGTACGAGGAGCGCAGCGGCTCCTCGGTCTGCGCGATGGAAGCGGTCCGCCCGCCGCTGAGCTGGTAATCGGCGGCCCAGGTCTGCTCCAGCGCCCGGTCCATCCGGGCGGCGAGGTCGTTGACCAGGTCGGCCCGCCCGAGGGCGACCCCGGTGTCGTCGAGGGCCTGGCAGCCGGTGACCGAGAGCGACGCGATGGCCGAGGCGGCGAGCACGCGGAGAGTCGTCGAGGCGGCGGGCATGGTGCCCAGCCTTGTCGATCGACGCGAGCTCTCGCAAACCCGTTGTCGGTTGAGGCCGGCTAATCCGGGAATGTCCGTGTTACCCGTCGTCGTGGGCGGGATTCACGTGAGGGTCCGCGCGGGGCGAGGTCCCTCGCGTTCAGTCACCGGATGCCGCCCCGAGACAGGTACGTGAGGGCGGGGACCGATACGCTGCGTTCAACACCTGCCTCAGCCGCACCGTCGCGGCCCATACCGGACCGGAACACACAAACGAGGAGCGACTCAGTGGCAACCATCGAGGGAATCGTCGCCCGGGAGATCCTGGACTCGCGGGGCAACCCGACGGTCGAGGTCGAGGTCGGGCTCGACGACGGCACGATCGCCCGCGCCGCGGTGCCGTCCGGCGCCTCCACCGGCGCCTTCGAGGCGATCGAGCTGCGCGACGGTGACAAGGACCGCTACCTGGGCAAGGGTGTCGAGAACGCCGTCGCCAACATCGAGGACAAGATCGTCGACCAGCTCATCGGCTACGAGGCCAGCGAGCAGCGGCTGATCGACCAGAAGATGATCGACATCGACGGCACGGACAACAAGGCCGAGCTGGGCGCCAACGCCATCCTGGGCGTCTCGCTGGCCGTGGCGAAGGCGGCCGCGGGCAGCGCCGAGCTGAGCCTCTTCCGCTACCTGGGCGGCCCGAACGCGCACCTGCTCCCGGTGCCGATGATGAACATCCTCAACGGCGGCGCGCACGCCGACTCGAACGTCGACATCCAGGAGTTCATGATCGCGCCGATCGGCGCGCCCACCTTCCGGGACGCGCTCCGCTCCGGCGCCGAGGTCTACCACGCGCTCAAGTCGGTGCTGAAGAAGAAGGACCTGTCGACCGGCCTCGGCGACGAGGGCGGCTTCGCCCCGAACTTGCCGACCAACGCCGCCGCGCTCGACCTGATCGCCGAGGCGGTGGAGAAGGCCGGCTACCGGCTGGGCACCGACATCGTCTTCGCGCTCGACGTGGCCGCCACCGAGTTCTTCGACAACGGCAGCTACACCTTCGAGGGCAGCGCGAAGAGCGCCGAGGAGATGAGCAACTACTACACCAAGCTCGCCGGCGACTACCCGATCGTCTCCATCGAGGACCCGCTCGCCGAGGACGACTGGAGCGGCTGGGCCACCCTCACCGCGGCGCTCGGCGACCGGATCCAGATCGTCGGCGACGACCTGTTCGTGACCAACCCGCAGCGCATCGCCCGGGGCATCACCGAGAAGGCCGCCAACGCGGTGCTCGTGAAGGTCAACCAGATCGGCTCGCTCACCGAGACCCTGGACGCGGTGGACCTGGCCCACCGGGCCGGCTTCAAGTGCATGATGAGCCACCGCTCCGGCGAGACCGAGGACACCACCATCGCCGACCTGGCGGTCGCCACCGGCTGTGGCCAGATCAAGACCGGTGCCCCGGCCCGCTCCGACCGGGTCGCGAAGTACAACCAGCTCCTGCGGATCGAGGAGGAGCTGGCCGACGCGGCGCGGTACGCCGGTGCCGGCGCGTTCCCGCGCTACCGTTCGGCCTGAGCCGAGAGCTCCGGGGGAGGGGTGTGACGATGCAGCAGCGCCGCACACCGGGTGGCCAGCGGCCCGCCCGTCGGCCGGGTCAGGCCGGCCGGCCGGGCGGGGCCCGGGTCCGGTCGACGGTCCGTGACGCCGGCGTCCGCGCCGAGCCGCGCGC
>NZ_MUYZ01000531.1:0-2526 GCF_003013775.1 Micromonospora sp. MH33 | reverse complement strand
ACCGGCGCGCTGGGCCGGCAGGTGGCCCGCTGGCTGGTCGCCAACGGCGCCACCGAGGTCGTCCTCGCCTCCCGGCGCGGCCCCGACGCCCCCGGCACCGCCGACCTGGTCGCGGAGCTGCCCGGGGTCCGGGCCGTCGCCTGCGACGTCACCGACCTCGACGCGGTCACCGCGCTCGTGGCCGGGCTGCCCGCGCTGACCGCCGTCGTGCACGCCGCCGGCGTGGTCGACGACGGTGTCCTCGACGGCCTCGACCCGGCCCGCATGCAGGCCGTCCTGGCCGGCAAGGTGGGCGCCGCCCGGGTGCTGCACCAGGCCACCGCCGGGCGTGACCTCGACGCGTTCGTGCTGTTCTCCTCGCTCGCCGGGGTGATCGGCAGCGCCGGGCAGGGCAACTACGCGGCCGCGAACGCGTACCTCGACGCGTTCGCGGCCTGGCGGCACGCCCAGGGGCTGCCCGCCACCGCCGTTGCCTGGGGCGCCTGGGCCGCCGACGGGATGGCCGCCGCCAGCGCCGCGCTGACCGCCCGGCTCACCCGCGGCGGCATCAACCCGCTCCCCGCCGAACAGGCGGTCGCCGTCCTCGGCCGGGTGGTCAACGCCGCCGGACCGGCGGTCACCGTCGCCGACGTCGACTGGGGACGCCTCGCCGCCTCCTGGGGCCGCCCGACCCCGCTGCTCGCCGGCCTGCCCGGGGTGCCCGCCGTGCCCACCGGCCCGGTCCGGGCCACCGTCGTCGGCCGGTCCCTGCCGCAGCTCACCGACCTGGTCCGGACGCAGGTCGGCGTGGTGCTCGGCTACCCGGCCGGCCGGCCGTTGCCGGATCGCACCTTCCGCGACCTCGGCTTCGACTCGCTCACCGCCGTCGAACTGCGCAACCGGCTCGCCGCCGAGACCGGCATGGCCCTGCCCGCCACGCTGGTCTTCGACCATCCCACCGTCGCGGAACTGGCCGCGCACCTGCACGGCCTGACCGCCGGGCAGACCATGGGCGCGGTGGTCGCCGCCGACACTGACCGGCACCGCCAACCCGTCGCCATCGTGGCGATGAGCTGCCGGTTCCCCGGCGGGGTCGCCTCACCGGAACAGCTCTGGGACCTCGTCGCCGGGGGCGCCGACGCGATGACCCTGATGCCCGGCGAGCGCGGCTGGAACCTCGCCGAGCTGTACCACCCCGACCCCGCGCACCTCGGCACCAGCTACGTCCGCGAGGGCGGCTTCCTGGCCGGGGCCGGCGAGTTCGACCCCACCTTCTTCGGCATCAGCCCCCGCGAGGCCCTCGCCATGGACCCGCAGCAGCGGCTGCTGCTGGAGGCCGCCTGGGAGGCCTTCGAGCGGGCCCGGCTCGACCCCACCGCGCTGCGCGGCAGCCGCACCGGCGTCTACGTCGGCACCAACGGCCAGGACTACGGCTCGCTGTTGATGACCACGGGCGACGTCGACGAGAACTACCTCGCCACCGGCGTCTCCGCCAGCGTCATCTCCGGGCGGCTCGCGTACACCTTCGGGCTGCACGGCCCGGCCGTCACCGTCGACACGGCCTGCTCGTCGTCGCTGGTCGCGTTGCACCTCGCCGCGCAGGCGCTCCAGGCGGGGGAGTGCGACCTGGCCCTCGCGGGCGGGGCCACCGTGATGGCGACCCCGGGCATCTTCGTCGGCTTCTCCCGGCAGCGCGGCCTGGCCGCCGACGGCCGCTGCAAGCCGTTCGCCGGGGCCGCCGACGGCACCGGCTGGGGTGAGGGCGTCGGGCTGCTGGTGCTCCAGCGGCTCTCCGACGCCCGCCGCGACGGCAACCCCGTCCTCGCGATCGTGCGCGGCAGCGCGGTCAACCAGGACGGCGCGTCCAACGGCCTCACCGCCCCCAACGGGCCCGCCCAGCAGCGGGTCATCCGGCAGGCACTGGCCAACGCCCGGCTCAGCCCCGCCGAGGTCGACGCGGTCGAGGCGCACGGCACCGGCACCACCCTGGGCGACCCCATCGAGGCGCAGGCGCTCATCGCCACCTACGGCCAGGACCGGCCCGCCGACCGGCCGCTCTGGCTCGGCTCGATCAAGTCGAACATCGGCCACACCCAGGCCGCCGCCGGCGTCGCCGGGGTGATCAAGATGGTGCTCGCCATGCGGCACGGCGTGCTGCCGCCCACCCTGCACGTCGACGAACCCACCCCGCACGTCGACTGGTCCGCCGGCGCGGTCGCGCTGCTCACCGAGGCCCGCCCCTGGCAGCCCGGCGACGGACCGCGGCGCGCCGGCGTCTCCTCCTTCGGGATCTCCGGCACCAACGTGCACACCATCCTGGAACAGGCGCCGCCGGACGAACCCGCCCCAACCGACGCCGCGCCCGCGGGCGAACTGCCCTGGGTGCTCTCCGGGCGGACCGCCGCCGCGCTCGCCGACCGGGCCCGCGACCTGCACGCCCACCTGGACACCGTGCCCGACGCCGCGCTGCCCGACCTGGCCTGGTCGCTGGCCGCCACCCGGGCCGCCCACGACCACCGCGCCGTCGTCCTCGCCGCCGGCCGCGAC
>NZ_MUYZ01000530.1:0-2534 GCF_003013775.1 Micromonospora sp. MH33 | reverse complement strand
GGGAGTGGCCGGGCGTACCTCCGGGGCGGCGGCGACCGGCGCGGGGCCGGCGGCGGCCGGCGGCGGCTCGGCGCCACCCAGGGTGAGCCGGCGCTCCATCCGCTCCAGGCGCTGGAGCAGGCCGCCGGCCGAATCGTCCAGGCCGGGCAGCAGCATCCGGGCGCAGATCAGCTCCAGCAGCAGCCGTGGCGCGGTGGTGCCGCGCATCTCGACCAGGCCGTTGTGCACGATGTCGGCGCAGCGGGACAGGGTGGCCGGGCCGAGCCGCTGTGCCTGGGCGGCCATCCGCTCGATCTGGTCGTCGGGGCCGTCGATCAGGCCCTTGGCGGCGGCGTCCGGCACCTGCTGCATGACGATCAGGTCGCGCAGCCGCTCCAGCAGGTCGGAGGCGAACCGGCGCGGGTCGTGCCCGGCCTCGGCGACCCGGTCGACGGTGGCGTACGCGGCCGCGCCGTCCCCGGCGGCGAGCGCGTCGCACATCTCGTCGATCAGCGCGGAGTCGGTGACGCCGAGCAACGCGGCGGCCCGGGCGTAGCTGACCCCCTCCGGGCCGGCGCCGGCGATGAGCTGGTCGAGCACGGAGAGGCTGTCCCGGGCGCTGCCGCCGCCGGCGCGCACCACCAGCGGGAAAACCGCCTGCTCGACCTTGACCCCCTCGGCCTCGGTCAGCTGCTCCAGGTAGGGCCGGAGCACCTTCGGCGGGATCAGCCGGAACGGGTAGTGGTGGGTCCGCGACTTGATCGTGCCGAGGACCTTCTCCGGCTCGGTGGTGGCGAAGATGAACTTGACGTACTCCGGGGGTTCCTCGACCAGCTTGAGCAGGGCGTTGAAGCCGGCCGACGAGACCATGTGCGCCTCGTCGATGACGTAGATCTTGAAGCGGCTGCGGGCCGGCGCGAAGAACGCCTTCTCGCGCAGCTCACGGGCGTCGTCAACGCCGCCGTGGCTGGCCGCGTCGATCTCGATGACGTCGATCGACCCGGCGCCGTCGGTGGCCAGCGAGCGGCACGACTCACACTGCCCGCACGGCTCGGGCGTGGGCCCCTGCTCGCAGTTGAGCGAGCGGGCCAGGATCCGGGCGCTGGAGGTCTTGCCGCAGCCCCGGGGGCCGGAGAAGAGGTAGGCGTGGTTCAGCCGCCCGCTGCGCAGCGCCTGCGACAGCGGCTCGGTGACGTGCTCCTGGCCGATGACCTCGGCGAACGTACGGGGCCGGTACTTGCGGTAAAGGGCCAGTGCCACCCGTCCCGCCTCCTCTCGACCGAGCCATTCTGCGCCGGTCAGCCCCGGGTGACCACCCACCACCCCGTGACCTGACCCGCAGGGACGTTACCGGCACCCGGAGACAGAAAGGCCCCCCGTGCACCCGTCAGAGCCCGCTTATCCTTGCTGCCTTCCGGCCCTGGGGAGGTTCACGAGATGCACGCCGCACGGGGGGTGCCGCCAAGCCTACCCGACCCGGGGTGGATCTTCAGGGGGTGGTGGGGTGTCCCGCCCGCCGACGACCTGTATCCTGGCTCGCGGAGGATTCGCCTAGAGGCCTAGGGCGCACGCTTGGAAAGCGTGTTGGGTTAACACCCTCACGAGTTCGAATCTCGTATCCTCCGCCGTCGACGCAAGGGCCGGCTCTCGCTTGAGGGCCGGCCCTTCGTCGTTTCCCGGGGGGCGCCCAACGCGGCGTCTGATCGCCGCCAGATTTCCCGCCCGCCGCCGACCAGGCTGGTGGCATGACCGGAGTTCTGGACGGAAAAGTGGCATTGGTGACCGGCGGCAGCCGGGGTATCGGGGCGGCGGTGGCGCTGCGGCTGGCGCAGGAGGGCGCCGACGTGGCGCTGACCTACGAGCGGCGCGCCGACCGGGCGGCCGAACTGGTGGAGCAGATCAAGGCGGTGGGGCGGCGCGCCCTGGCGGTGCCGGCGGACAGCGCCGACCCGGCGGCGGCGCGCGGGGCGGTCGACCGGGTCGCCGGGGAGTTGGGCCGGCTCGACGTGCTGGTCAACAACGCCGGGGTGTTCCTGACCGGCCCGGTGACGGAGCTGGGCACGGACGAGGTCGAGCGGACCATCGCGGTCAACGTGCGGGCGCCGTTCGTGTTCGCGCAGGCGGCGGTCGGGCACCTGACCGACGGCGGCCGGATCGTGAACATCGGAAGCAACGTGGCCGAGCGGGCCGTGTTTCCCGGTCTCGCCCTCTACTCGATGAGCAAGACGGCCCTGGTCGGCCTGACCCGGGGCCTCGCCCGGGAGCTGGGCGGCCGGGGGATCACCGTGAACCTGGTCAACCCCGGGCCGACCGACACCGACGCGAACCCGGCGGACGGGCCGAACGCGGAAGCCATCCGCGGCTTCACCGCCCTGGGCCGCTACGCCGCGCCGGCCGAGATCGCCGCCGTGGTGGCCTTCCTGGCCGGGCCGGACGGCGGCTACGTCACCGGCGCGACGATCAACGCGGACGGCGGCTTCACCGGCTGACCGGCGCCGCGGCAGGCGCGGCGGCGGCGTGCGGGGTGGCCGGCGCCGGCGCGGTCTCCTCCGCGG
>NZ_MUYZ01000053.1:0-30470 GCF_003013775.1 Micromonospora sp. MH33 | reverse complement strand
GGATCGGCGGGGTCGACGTACCAGCCGGGCTGCACGCTCACGGCCGTGCCTCGGTGTGCTCGCTCACGGTGCAACCTTAACGACGACCGTGCCGGCGAACTTGTCGTGCAGGCACTGCTGCCAGGGCTTGTCCCAGAGCTGCCAGAAACCGTCGAGGTAGTTGGCGAAGGGCACCAGCGCGGCGGCGACGAACTCCACCAGGTACCGCTTGCCGAGCATGCCCCGGGTGAGCGGGGCGTTCGGGTCGAGCGGCACGATGCGCAGCTTCATCACCTTCTTGCCGAGCGTCTGCCCGGTCCGGCGGGCGTACTCCACGTGGTAGAGCCAGTAGAAGACGAGCAGGAGCGCGAAGACGCCGAGTTCGGCGAGGAGCACGGGCAGGAAGAAGTCGGTCAGGGCCGTGCCGAAGTCCGGCGCGGCCACCGTCCCGTCCGGCCCGGCCGGCGGCATGTCGTCGACCATCTTGACGACCATCCAGAGGAAGACCGGCGCGAAGAGCACCATCGCCACCGCGGTGGCCACCAGGCCGTCGATCAGCCAGGCCAGCAGCCGCTCGCCGAAGCCGGCCAGCGGCTGCCCGTTGGGGGCCAGGGTGGGCGGCACGAAGCCGGCGTGCGGGGCGTACCCCGGGGGTGGCGGGGGGTAGCTCGGCAGCCCGGCGTACGTGGGCGGGGTGTGCTGCGGCGGCGGCAGGTACGCCCCGGACGGCGGCGCGAAGCCGCCGCCCGCGGGCGGGGGCCCGGCGGGCGGCGGAGACGCGGGGGAAGGCTGGGTCACGCGGACAGTGTTACAGGTTGCCGCGCTTCTCCTGCTCCCGCTCGATGGCCTCGAACAGGGCCTTGAAGTTGCCCTTGCCGAAGCCCAGCGAGCCGTGCCGCTCGATCAGCTCGAAGAAGACGGTCGGGCGGTCCTGCACCGGCTTGGTGAAGATCTGGAGCAGGTAGCCGTCCTCGTCCCGGTCGACCAGGATCTTGCGGGACTTCAGTTCCTCGATCGGCACCCGCACCTGGCCGATCCGGGCGCGCAGCTCCGGGTCCTCGTAGTAGGAGTCCGGGGTGTCCAGGAACTCGACGCCGGCGGCCCGCATGGCGTCGACGCTGGCCAGGATGTCGTTGGTGGCCACGGCGATGTGCTGGGCGCCCGGGCCCTGGTAGAACTCGAGGTACTCGTCGATCTGCGACTTCTTGCGGGCGACGGCCGGCTCGTTGAGCGGGAACTTCACCTTGCGGGTGCCGTTCGCGACCACCTTGCTCATGAGCGCCGAGTAGTCGGTGGCGATGTCGTCGCCGATGAACTCGGCCATGTTGCTGAAGCCCATGACGCGCTTGTAGAACTCGACCCACTCGTCCATCCGGCCCAGCTCCACGTTGCCGACCACGTGGTCGACGGCCTGGAAGAAACGCTTCGGCTGGATGCCCGCGTCGATCATCGGCTGGCGGTCCACGATCGGGCCCCGGGCCACGAAGCCGGGCAGGAACGGGCCGGTGTAGCGGGACCGGTCGACCAGCGTGTGCCGGGTGTCGCCGTACGCGGCGATGGCCGCCATCCGGACGGTGCCGTGCTCGTCGCTGACGTCGTGCGGCTCGACCAGGCCGGTGGCGCCCTGGGCGGTGGCGTGCGCGTACGCCGCGTCCACGTCCGGCACCTCCAGCGCGATGTCGGAGACACCGTCGCTGTGCTTCGCCACGTGCTCGGCGCCCTCGGCGTCCGGGCGGACCGCGCCGGTCAGCACGAACCGCGCGGAGCCGCTGGTCAGCACGTACTGGGCGTGGTCCCGGTAGCCCTGCTCCGGCCCGCGGTACGCCACGCAGGTCATGCCGAACGCGGTGGAGTAGTAGTGGGCGGCCTGCTTGGCGTTGCCCACCAGGAAGTGCACGTGGTCGAGTCCCTTGACCGGGAACGGGTCGCGGGTGATGTCGTGGTCGACGGCGCCGACGAGGGCGTCGACGTCGACCTCCTCGGTCGACTGGGGTCGGTCGATCGCCTGGGTCATGGTCGCCTCCCTTGCGCACCGGCCGGCCTCGTGGGCCGCCGTTGATCTGCTGTTGTGGCGAGGATCGCTGCGCGGCCGCCGGTTGGGCAACTGTCGTCAAAAATGCTGGTCAGGTTGTGCATTCGGTAATATGAAACCCCATGAACACTGGTCAGGATGTACAGCTCGACGCGCTGGATGCTCGCTTGATCGATTTGCTCGCCGAGGAGCCCCGGATCGGGGTGCTGGAGTGCTCGCGGCGGCTCGGTGTGGCCCGGGGCACCGTCCAGGCCCGGCTCGACAAGCTGGTCGAGCGGGGGGTGATCGCCGGGTTCGGGCCGGACATCTCGCCGGCCGCCATCGGGTTCGGGGTGACCAGCTTCGTGACCCTGGAGATCAGCCAGCGGCACGGCCACGACCCGGTGACCGCGCACCTGGCCGCCATTCCCGAGGTGCTGGAGGCGCACACCATCACCGGCTCCAGCGACCTGCTCTGCCGCATCGTGGCCCGGTCGAACACCGACCTCCAGCGGGTCATCGACCAGATCGTCGCCTCGGAGGGCATCCGGCGCGCCTCCACGATCATCGCCCTCGCCGAGCAGATCCCGTACCGCACCCTGCCCCTGGTCCGCTCCGCCGCCCGCGGCGCCTAGCCCGGCGGCCGACCGAGAAAGCGGCGCGACACGGCCGTTCGGGGGGCCGGCGCAGCGGTGATCGTCGCTACCGTGTGCGGTGTGAAGGGCCTTGGCGTACGCGGCTGGTTGCTGCTGGGGCTCATCACCGTGGTCGTGCTCGCCGCCACCGGGGTGTGGAACCCGTTCCCCGCCGTCTGGGACTGGGTCGACCGGAGCAAGCCGATCTCCGAGCCGGACGTGGTCTGGCAGCAGCGGGTCGGCGGCACCCCGAAGAGCGTCACCATCGCCGGCGACACCGTGATCGTCGAGCAGCGCACCCGGGTCGAGGCGCGCAGCCTGGCCAACGGCGCGCAGCTCTGGGAGCGCAAGGCCGACTGGGCCGCGGTGGCCGGCAGCGACCGGGACCCCGTCGTCGCCGTGGGCAAGCTCCTGGACAAGGGGTACGAGGTGCTCGACCCCACCACCGGCGTGGTGCGCCGCCGCGACGAGCGTGCGATCGCCGTCTGGACGTACCGCAACCTGCTGCTCGACGCCTACTGCGTGCAGCCCACCGACTGCACCCTGCGTGCCTGGGATCCGCGCGGCACCACGCCCCGCTGGAGCGCGTTCCTGCCCGGCGTGCACAGCGGGGTGCTCGCCGACAACCCGGAGCTGCTCGGCACCCGGCGCCTCGGCGCGCCGCGGATCGACGAAGGGGTGGCCGGGCCGGAGTCGGTCCCGCCGCTGCTCGGCTTCCCGGTCGACGGCCGGGTGCACGTGGTGGACACCGCCACCGGCCGGGTGCTCCAGAACGTCGAGCCCGGCCGCGAGGAGCGGCTCGCGGTGGTCGGCGGGCGGTTGCTCCGGATCGCCGCCACCTCCCGGGACGGCACCTGCTACTTCGTCCTCACCGCCGTCGACCCGGCGACCGGGCAGCAGGTGTGGCGGCGCAACGGGGTGAACCTGCGCACCGCCGACTACGCCGGCTGCGTGCAGCGGGAGGACCCGCAGGGCGCCCGCAACGTGCTGCTCGGGGTCGCGCCGGACGGGCGCGAGGCGGTCCTCGACGGGTACGACGGCCGGCTGCTCCTCGTCGGGGCGGAGGGCGAGAAGGTGCTCGCCGTCGACGACCGCTACGCGGTGGTGCGCAGCGCCGACAAGCGCTCGCTGTTCGGCCGGGACCTGTCGGCCGAGGGCACCCGGTGGACCCGGCCGGCCGGTGGGAAGAGCGGCGCCGCGCTCACCCCGTACGCGGGGCTGATCGCCGAGGAGAAGCCGTCCCGGCTGATCGCGGTCGAGCCCCGGAGCGGTCGGGAGCTGGTCCTGCTGCGCACCTCGGCGAACGCCCTGGCGGTCGGTCCGCACGGCATGATCATCGGGGAGGGCCGGGAGATCGGGTACGTCCGCTGGGGCGCCGGCGCCGCCGCGGTGCCCCCGCCGGACGAGGGCGCGGTGCCCGCGCCGGACCCGGGCGACACCTGGCGACCCCCGACCGACCAGGGCAGCTGCGGCCCGAAGAACGAACTCTGCGCCGACGGCAAGTGACGCCGGGTGAGAGCGCCGTCCCAGGACGCACCCGGCGGGTGCCACCGATCGACGGCTCTGCCCTAGGCTTTTCCGTCATGAGCAGTGCCGCCGCATTCTCGTACGCCCCCCTGCTGCCGACCGGACCCGACCAGACGGAATACCGCCTGGTCACCGATGAGGGCGTCGACGTCGTCGACGGCCCGGGTGGCCGTCGGTTCCTCACCGTGGAGCCCGCCGCGCTGACCGCGCTGACCGCCGAGGCGATGCACGACATCGCCCACTTCCTGCGCCCGGCCCACCTGGCCCAGCTCCGGTCGATCATCGACGACCCGGCGGCCTCGCCGAACGACCGGTTCGTCGCGCTGGACCTGCTGCGCAACGCCAACATCGCCGCCGGTGGCGTGCTGCCGATGTGCCAGGACACCGGCACCGCGATCGTGATGGGCAAGCGCGGCCGGCACGTGCTCACCGACGGCACCGACGCCGAGGCCATTTCGCGCGGCGTCTACCAGGCCTACACCCGGCTCAACCTGCGCTACTCCCAGCTCGCCCCGCTGACCATGTGGGAGGAGCGGAACACCGGCAGCAACCTGCCCGCCCAGGTCGAGCTCTACGCCGAGGACCCGGACGGCCACCCGGACGCCTACAAGTTCCTCTTCATGGCCAAGGGCGGTGGCTCGGCCAACAAGTCCTACCTCTACCAGGAGACCAAGGCGCTGCTGAACCCGACGCGGATGATGCAGTTCCTGGAGGAGAAGCTGCGCCTCATCGGCACCGCGGCCTGCCCGCCCTACCACCTGGCCATCGTCATCGGCGGCACCTCCGCCGAGTACGCGCTGAAGACCGCCAAGTACGCCTCGGCGAAGTACCTGGACGCCCTCCCGACGCAGGGCTCGATGAGCGCGCACGGCTTCCGCGACCTCGAACTGGAGGCCGAGGTGCTGGAGCTGACCCGCAACTTCGGCATCGGCGCGCAGTTCGGCGGGCGCTACTTCTGCCACGACGTCCGGGTGGTCCGGCTGCCCCGGCACGGCGCGTCCTGCCCGGTGGCCATCGCGGTCTCCTGCTCGGCCGACCGGCAGGCGGTCGCCAAGATCACGCCGTCGGGCGTCTGGCTGGAGCGCCTGGAGACCGACCCGGCGCGCTACCTGCCCGACGTGACCGACGCCCACCTGGACACCTCCGAGGTGGTCCGGGTCGACCTCAACCGGCCGATGGACGAGATCCGCGCCGAGCTGTCGAAATACCCGGTGAAGACCCGGCTGTCGCTGACCGGCCCGCTGGTGGTGGCCCGGGACATCGCGCACGCCAAGATCGCCGAGCGGCTGGACGCCGGTGAGCCGATGCCGCAGTACCTGCGGGACCACGCCGTCTACTACGCCGGCCCGGCCAAGACCCCCGAGGGCTACGCCTCCGGCTCGTTCGGCCCGACCACCGCCGGGCGGATGGACGCCTACGTGGAGAAGTTCCAGGCGGCCGGCGGCTCGATGGTGATGCTGGCCAAGGGCAACCGCTCCGGCCAGGTCACCCGCTCCTGCCAGGCGTACGGGGGCTTCTACCTCGGCTCGATCGGCGGCCCGGCGGCCCGGCTCGCCCAGGACTGCATCAAGCACGTCGAGGTGCTCGAATACCCCGAGCTGGGCATGGAGGCGGTCTGGAAGATCGAGGTGGAGGACTTCCCGGCCTTCATCGTGGTCGACGACAAGGGCAACGACTTCTTCGCCGAGGTCACCAAGCCGGTGCTCACCGTCGGGCGGCGCTGACCTCCGACGTACGCGAAAAGGGGGGCGTCGGGTGGGATCCCACCTGGCGCCCCTTCGTCGTGCCATCTGGTGACCGACATCGGTGCGCCCGCCCGGGTCCGGGCCCGGGCGGGCGCACCGCCCCCGTCGGATGCCGTGCCCGGCAACCCAGCACGAGTCTCCGGCGTGGTGCTGTCGATCCGCTATCACGCCGCTATCACCCGCCCGCCGCGAGCGGTGACCAGCGGGTTACGCTGCTGGAAGGTCCACAAAGAGGCGTGCGGGGGCACAGATGCGGTTCGGGATCCTGGGGCCGCTGCGGGTCGGCGACGGCGAGTCCACCATCACGGCGGGTCGTGATCGGACACTGCTGGCCATGCTGCTGCTGCGGGCCGGCCGGATGGTTCCCGTCGAGGAGCTCGTCGACGCGATCTGGGAGGAGCGCCCGCCGGCAACCGCCCGGACCCAGCTCCAGATCTGCGTGTCGCGGCTGCGGCAGCGCTTCGTCGCGCTCGGCCTGCCGTCGGAGACGATCGTCACCGATCCGGTCGGGTACGGCATCCGGGTCGCGCCGGCCGACCTGGACGCCGAGGTCTTCGCCCAGACCGTCGAGGCCGGCCGGTCGGCGGTCGACGCGGGGCAGCCGGCCGAGGCCAGCCGCCACTACCGGTCCGCGCTGGCGCTCTGGCGGGGGTCGGCGCTGAGCGGGATCGCGAGCCGGAGCGTACGCCGTCGGGCGCAGGCGCTCGACGAGCAGCGACTGACCGTGCTGGAGGAGTGCGTCGAGGTCGAGCTTCGGCTGCGCCGGGCGGCCGACCTGATCGACGAGCTCAGCGAGAGCGTGGAACGGAATCCGCTGCGGGAGCGGCTGCGCGGCCAGCTGATGTTGGCCCTCTCCGCGGTCGGCCGCCAGGCGGACGCGCTCACCGTCTACCGGGAGGGGCGCCGGATCTTCGCCGAGGAGCTCGGCATCGAACCGGGCACCGCGTTGCAGGAGCTGCACCAGCGCGTGCTCGCCGGGGACCTGGCCGTGACGGGGTCGCAGCGACCGGCTCCCAGCCCGGTCCGGGCGCTGCCGCGGGCGATCAGCGACTTCACCGGCCGGCAGGACACACTGGCCAGGCTGGTCAAGGAGATCGAGGAGCACGATGCCCGGATCCACCTGATCGACGGGATGGCCGGCACGGGCAAGACCACCCTGGCCGTGCACCTTGCGGCCGCTCTCGCCGGCCGCTACCCGGACGCCCACGTCTTCATCGACCTGCACGGGCACAGCGAGCGCGAGCCGGTCACCCCGGCGGCGGCACTGGCCGCGCTCCTCCGCCAGCTCGGGGTGCCCGCCGCGGGCATCCCCGCCGACGCCGACGAGCGGGCGGCCCTGTGGCGCAGCGAACTGTCCGGCCGGCGGGCGATCGTGGTGCTCGACAACGCGGCCAGCGCGGTCCAGGTGGCGCCGTTGCTGCCCAACGGCCCGGACTGCCTCACGCTCATCACCAGCCGGCGCCGGCTCACCGGCCTCGACGGCGGCCGGCCCTCTTCGCTGGCGGTGCTCGACCCGGACGAGGCGGTCGAGTTGCTCGCCCGGGTGGTCGGCGTGGACCGGGTCGCCGCCGAGCCCGAGGCGGCCGCCGAGGTGGTTCGCCGCTGCGGTCACCTGCCGCTCGCCATCCGGCTGGCCGGGGCGCGGCTGGCGCACCGGCCGCGGTGGCGGGTCCGGGACCTGGCGGACCGGCTGGCCGCGGGCCGGAACGCGCTGATCGAGCTGTCCGTCGGGGAGCGCTCGGTGGGGCAGGCCTTCGACCTGTCGTACGCGCAGCTCGACCCGGCCGCGCAGCGGCTGTTCCGGCTGCTCGGCGTGCATCCCGGGGCGTTCTTCGACCACCAGGTGGCGGCCGCCGTCACCGACCTGCCACTGGCCGACGCACAGGACCTGTTGGACGGCCTGGTCGACGCCCACCTGCTGGAGGAGCCCGATCCCGGCCGGTTCCGCTTCCACGACCTGGTGCGGGACTTCGCCCGGCAACTGCTGGACGGCGCGGGGCGGCCCGGGGAGCGGGCCGAGGCGGTGCGGCGGCTGCTCGACCACCACCTGCACGCGGCGTACGCGATCTCCCGTCAGATGGAGCCGGCGGCCAGCCGTGCCGCCCTGGTGCTGCCCGAGCCGCCCCGACCCGACCTGGTGACCGTCTGCGTGATCGAGGGCCCGGCGTGGTTCGACCGCAACCGGTCCACACTGCCGGCGTTGGTCCGGCTGGCGGCCGACGAGGGCCTGCTCGCGCACTGCTGGCAGCTCGCCCGGGTGAGCTGGTACCACCTCTTCAGCCGGGGCCACCTGGACGAGCTGATCGACACCCACACCGTCGGCCTGCGCGCCGCCGAGCGGTGCGACGACGAGGCCGCGGTGGCCACCACCCGCAACTACCTGGCCTCCGGGCTGTTCCGGCTCGGCCGCTTCCCGGAGGCGATCGAGCTCATGGAGGGTGCCCTCCAGATCCGCCGACGGCTGGGCGACCGCGAGGGCGAGGCCACCGTCCGGCGCAACCTGGCCATCGCGTACGGGGCGAACTGGCAGTTGGCGCCGGCCCTGGCGCACCTGGACGCGGCGCTGGACCTGGCCCGTTCCACCGGACAGCCGGCCGCCGTGGCCGCGCTGCTGAACAACCAGACCGTGGTGCTGCTGGCCTGGGGCCGGTACGCCGAGGCGCAGGCCGTCTCCCGCCGGCACCTCGCCCTGGGCCGGGAGGTGGGGGACCTGAACAGCGTGCGCAACGCGATCGGTCACCTGGGTGCCGCTCGGGCCCGGCTCGGCGATCTTGCCGGCGCGCTGCGGTTCCTGCGGCTCGCGCTGCGGCTCAAGCGCCGGGAGGGCAACCGCTTCGGCGAGGGCGAGGTGCTCAACGAGCTGGGCGTGATCGAACGGAAGCTGGGACGGCCGGAGGCCGCGGCGGCCCTGCACCGCGAGGCGTTGATCGCGGTGACCGCCTCGGGGGACCGGGTGCTCGGCTGCCTCTCCCGCAACCTGCTGGCCCGGGCCCTGCTCGAACAGGGTGACGTGCGGAGCGCGCTCGACCTCTACCGCCGGGTGCTCCAGGACGCGGTCCGGCTGCGGGCCCGGCACGAGGAGGCCGAAGCGCTGGCCGGCATCGCCCGCTGCCAGCGTCCCACCGACCCGGCGGCCGCCCGCTCGCACGCGACCCGGGCCCTCGACCTCCTCCGGCAGCTCGACGCCCCGGAACGGGACGAGGTGGCGGCGCTGCTCGCCGAGCTGGGCTGAGCGATCATCTGCGCACCGCCGCGCGGCGGGGCAGGATGGAACGCGTGACGACTCCAGAGGCGACCGGTTACCGGATCGAACGCGACTCGATGGGTGAGGTGGAGGTCCCCGCCGAGGCACTGTGGCGGGCGCAGACCCAGCGCGCGGTGCAGAACTTCCCGATCTCCGGGCGGGGCATCGAACCGGCCCAGATCAAGGCCCTGGCGCAGATCAAGGGAGCGGCGGCGCAGGTCAACGCCGAGCTGGGCGTGATCGGCGCGGACGTGGGCGAGGCGATCGCGACCGCCGCCGCGCACGTGGCCGACGGCGGATACGACGACCAGTTCCCGGTCGACGTCTTCCAGACCGGCTCCGGCACCTCGTCCAACATGAACACCAACGAGGTGATCGCCACGCTGGCCGGCCGGGAGCTGGGCCGCGACGTGCACCCGAACGACGACGTCAACGCCTCCCAGTCCAGCAACGACGTCTTCCCCTCGTCGATCCACCTGGCCGCCACGCAGGCCGTGGTGGAGGACCTGCTGCCGGCGCTGAAGCACCTGGCCGGCGCGCTGGAGGAGAAGGCGGCCGAGTTCGAGACCGTGGTCAAGGCCGGGCGTACCCACCTCATGGACGCCACCCCGGTCACCCTGGGCCAGGAGTTCGGCGGCTACGCGGCCCAGGTCCGCTACGGCGTCGAGCGGCTGGAGGGGGCGCTGCCCCGGCTCGCCGAGCTGCCGCTCGGCGGCACCGCCGTGGGCACCGGCATCAACACCCCGCTCGGCTTCGCGGCGGCGGTGATCGAGCGGTTGCGTGCCTCGACCGGGCTGCCGCTGACCGAGGCGCGCAACCACTTCGAGGCGCAGGGCGCCCGGGACGCGCTGGTGGAGACCTCCGGCCAGCTCCGCACCGTCGCCGTCGGCCTCTACAAGATGGCGAACGACATCCGCTGGATGGGCTCCGGCCCCCGCGCCGGCCTGCGCGAGCTGCGCATCCCCGACCTCCAGCCCGGCTCGTCGATCATGCCCGGCAAGGTGAACCCGGTGGTCGCCGAGGCGATGCGGCAGGTGTGCGCGCAGGTCGTCGGCAACGACGCCGCGGTGGCGTTCGCCGGCTCGCAGGGCGACTTCGAGCTGAACGTGATGCTCCCCGTGATGGGCCGCAACCTGCTGGAGTCGATCCGGCTGCTCTCCGCGGCGAGCCGGCTCTTCGCCGACCGCCTGGTGGCCGGCCTGGTCGCGGACGCCGAGGTCTGCCTGGCGTACGCCGAGGGCTCGCCCTCGATCGTCACCCCGCTCAACCGCCACCTCGGGTACGACGAGGCCGCCTCGATCGCCAAGGAGGCGCTGGCCAGGCAGGTCTCGATCCGCGAGGTGGTGATCTCCCGCGGCCACGTCGACTCGGGCAAGCTCAGCGAGACCCAGCTCGACGAGGCCCTGGACCTGCTCCGGATGACCCACCCCTGAGTCACGGCGCCGCCCGTCGCGCTGATAACCGCTCGCCGGGGGGTCAGGTGGGCGGGCATCATCCGGTCATGGGCGATGACGGGGTGCTGCTGGAGACGGCGCGGCTGCGGCTGCGCCGGCTCACCATGGACGATGTGGACGACCTGGTCGAGCTGGACAGCGACCCGGAGGTCATGCGCTTCCTGACCAACGGCCGGCCGACCCCGGCCGACACCGTCCGGGGCGAGCAGTTGCCCCGCCTGCTGGCCCGGTACGACCGCCATCCCGGCCTCGGCCGGTGGGCCGCGCTGGACCGGGTCACCGGCGAGTTCCTCGGCTGGCTCGCGCTCGACCCGTCCGACGACGGGAGCGAGGGGGAGTTGGGCTACCGGCTGCGGCGTTCCGCGTGGGGACGGGGTCTGGCCACCGAGGGGTCGCGGGCGCTGGTGCGGCACGCCTTCGACGTGGTGGGGGTCCGTCGGGTGTGGGCCGAGACGATGGCGGTCAACGACCGGTCCCGCGCCGTCATGGCCCGGGCCGGGCTGCGCCACGTCCGTACCTTCCACCTGACCTTCGACGACCCGATCCCGGGCACCGAGCACGGCGAGGTGGGGTACGAGCTGCGCCGGGAGGACTGGCCCGGGGTGCGTCAGGAGTGGGACGCCGCCTTGCGGGCCCGGTAGGCGCTCACCGCGGCCCGGTTGCCGCAGCCGGCGTCGCAGAACCGGCGGGACCGGTTCTTGGAGAGGTCGACCAGCACGTTCTCGCAGTCGGGGTGGTCGCAGCGGCGCAACCGGCTCAGCTCGTCCATCCGGACCAGGTCGGCCAGCGCCATCGCGGCCTCGACCGCCATCCGGGTGGCCAGCGGCGCGTCCCGCGGCACGGCGTGCAGGTGGTACGGCTCGTCGTCGTGCCGGACGAGTTGCGGGAGCGCGTGCGACTCGCGGAGCAGTCCGTTGACCACGGCCACCACCTCGTCGGTGTCGGCGTACCAGATCCGGCGGAGCCGGGGCCGCAGCGCCCGGACCTCGCGCAGCTCCGCCTCGGTGTGCTCGTGCCGGCCGGTCCACCCGTACGCGGTGAAGAACTCGTCGAGGGCGGCCACGTCGGGCAGCCCTTCCCGGTCCGGGCCGGCCGTGTTGACCAGCGCCGCGGCCGCCACCAGGCCGCACTCGGTGTCATGAGCAAACAGCAACTTGACTCCTGTCGGGGTGCCGGCCTAGCGTCATCAGCATAACCTCGTTTGACTCATGTCCGGTCGACCCAAGGAGCTGTCGATGCGTGAACGGCCCGGCGTCGGCCTCGGCCTGGCGCTGCTCTCCGCGCTCACCTTCGCCACCTCGGGCACCTTCGCCCGACCGCTGATCACCGGCGACTGGTCGGCCGAGGCGGTGGTGCTCGCGCGGGTCGGCATCGCCGCGCTGGTGCTGGCCGTGCCCGCCCTGCTGGCGCTGCGCGGCCGGTGGCCGGTGCTGCGCCGCAACGCCGGCACGCTCGTGGTGTTCGGGCTGCTCGGCGTGGCCCTGGCCCAGGCGTGCTTCTTCAACGCGGTCCGCTACCTGCCGGTCGGTGTGGCGCTCCTCCTGGAGTACCTGGGCATCGTCCTCGTGGTCGGCTGGATGTGGCTGGTGCACGGCCAACGGCCCCGGCTGCTCACGGTGGCCGGTTCGCTGACCGCCCTGTGCGGGCTGGTGTTCGTGCTGGACCTGACCGGCGCCGGCCGCCTCGACCCGGTCGGCGTCCTCTGGGGGCTCGGCGCCGGGGTCGGGCTGGCCGGTTACTTCGTCATCGCCGGCCGGGTCGACCCCGCGCTGCCCTCGGTCGTGATGGCCAGCGGTGGCATGGCGGTCGGCGCCCTCGTGCTGCTCCTGCTCGGGCTGGTCGGGGCGCTCCCGCTGCGCGCCGGCACCGCCGACGTCAGCTTCGCCGGCCACGAGATGAGCTGGCTGGTGCCCATCGTGGGCCTGTCGCTGATCGCCGCGGTGGTCGCCTACCTGACGGGGGTGGCCGGGGCCCGGTTGCTCGGCGCGCGGCTCTCCTCCTTCGTCGGGCTGACCGAGGTGATGTTCGCGGTGCTGATCGCCTGGCTGGTGCTGGGCGAGCTGCCGAGCGCCGTCCAGCTGCTCGGCGGGGCGCTGATCGTGGCCGGTGTCGCCCTGGTCCGGGTGGACGAGCTGCGCGGCGGGCGGGCGGAGCGGGTCGACGCGCGGGCCGAGGAGCCGGCCCTGACGTGAGAGGCTGTCCGCCGTGCTGCGCGTGGTGGTGTTCGACGCCGACGAGACCCTGCTCGACCTGCGCCCGGCGGTGACCGGCGGGCTGGTGGCCGTACTTGAGGAGATGCGCCGGCTGGCCCCGGCGGCGGCCGCGTTGTCCCTCGCGGACCTGGAGTCGGACTGGCACGCGGTCTTCGGGGAGCGGAGCGCCGCACCGGTGCAGCAGATCCGGCAGGCGGCGCTGGCGCGATCGCTGGCCCGGGCCGGACTCGACGCTCACCTGGACGACCTGACGACGCTGTTCTTCACCCGTCGGTTCGCGCTCACCCGACCCTTCGCCGACGCGCTACCCGCGTTGGCCGCCCTGCGTGAACCGACACCGCCTGCCCTGCCCGCCCGAGGTCCGTCCGGACGCCCACGTGGCCACCCTGACCGACCTCGTCACGGCGCTCGCCGCGCTCGGCGGGGCAGCCCCGGTAGCGACGGCGTAGTGGACGCGTAGTCCCCGCGCCCAGCCTGGTGAGGACCGCAGCCATCAGTCGCGGTCGATCGAGGTCCCTCACCGAGGAGTCCCATTGCGCCGGTTGTACATGTCCCCTCGCCGCTGGAGCGCCACCGCGCTCACGGCCCTCACCGTCGGTACCGCCATCGCCGTCGTGCCGACCGCCCCGGCGCATGCCGCCGGACCCACCGACCACGTCCTGTACTGGAACGACGTCCTGATCCGCACCTTCCGCCAGGTCGGCGGCTCCCCCGGCCCGCTCGCCAGGGCCGGCGCGATGGTGCACGGCGCCATCTACGACGCCGCGAACTCCGCCCTCTGCGCCGACGGAGCTGATCGGTGCATCGGGCAGGCCTACCGGACCAAGGTCTCCCCGATCGCCGGGGTCCGGCCGGATCTGGCGACCGCGATCGACTACGCGGCATACGACACGCTGCGCAGCATCTGGCCGTCGATCAGCTTTGCCGCCGACCTCAGCACCGCGCAGCAGGACATCCCCAGTTCCTCGGCGCGGACGGACGGCCAGCGGATGGGCTCGGCGAGCGCCCAAGCCATGATCAGTTTCCGGGCCAACGACGGCTCGCCGGACACCTCCACCTACGCCGACGGCACCGTGGCCGGGCAGTGGCGGCGCACCGGCTCGGGCGAGCCGGCCGACCCCAGTTGGGGCCTGCTGAGGCCGTTCGCGATGACCTCCAACACCCAGTTCCGCCCCGGCCCGCCCGCCGGCTACTCCAGCTACGCCCAACTGCTGGCCAGCAAGGCGTACGCGGACCAGGTCAACGAGGTGAAGAGCTTGGGCGCGGCCAACAGCACCACCCGGACCGCCGACCAGACCCAGGCCGCCTGGTTCTGGGCCAACGACCTGAACGGCACCTACAAGCCACCGGGTCAGCTCTTCGCGCACACCCAGATCGTGGCCAAGTCGGCGAAGCTCACCCAGGCCGGCAACGCGCGCCTCTTCGCGCTGGTCGGCCTGGCCATGGGCGATGCGGCGATCGTCGCCTGGGACACCAAGTACCAGACCAGCATCGACCTGTGGCGGCCGGAGAGCGCGATCCACGAGCCGCAGGACGACAACAACGCCGACACCAAGCCCGACGCCACGTGGAAGCCGCTCTCGGCGGACACCAACGGGGTCAACTTCTCCCCGCCGTTCCCGTCGTACACCTCCGGGCACGCCACCTTCGCCGCCGCTTGGGCCGGGGCGATGAAGGGCTTCTTCAGCACCGACGCGTTCCGCTTCGTCGGGACGACGGAAGACCCGCACGCCTCGGGCGTGCTCCGCAGCTTCACCGGGTTCAGCGCGGCCGCCACGGAGAACGCCCGTAGCCGGGTCTACCTCGGCGTGCACTACCAGTTCGACGCCGACGGCGGCATGTCCTCCGGGTCTGCGCTGGCCAACCACGTGACCGGGAACTTCCTCCGGCCGGCGGTGCCGGCATACGCGTTCGACGGCTTCTACGAGGGGCAGGTGAAGTACGACAGCAGCTATCCGGACGGTGTCGCCGGCGGGAGCATGACCCTCACCTTCGGGCTCTCCGCCAACGGCACCCCGGTCACCGACCTGAACGCGGTCGTCGGTGTGTCCTGGAACGGACAACCGGGTGCGAGCAGCGGTGCGGTCAGCGTGGTCAACGGCCGGTATCAGGTCACGATCCTCCCCGGCAAGGCGTGTGGACTCCGCGGTCAGACGCTCTCCGTGCTGCTGCGGGACGGGTCAAGCCGCAATCTCTTCGTGACCTGCACCGTCGTCTGACGGTCGGCGCGGCGTGGGCGGCGCGGTCGGAAGCACCGACCGCGCCGTCACGACGTCGGCACCCAGCCGGGACAACTGCTGCCGGATCTCGCCCAGCATCCGCTCGGCCTCCGCAAGCCGGCGGAGTGTGAGGTTCAGGTCGGCGTCGACCGCCGCCGGCGCATGAGGGCGCGGGAGGACCGACTCGGGTGGCGGGTCGGCGCTCAACAGCGACCGGTACGTCCCGGACAGCTCCGGCCCCGGCTCGACGCCCAACTCCTCGCGGAACAGCAGGCGTGCCCGGTGGTAGCAGGCGATCGCCTCCCCTCGACGGCCGGCGCGTTCCAGCGCCACCAGCAGGTGACACCAGAGCGGCTCGTGCCACGGGTGGCGTTCCACCAGCCCGGAGAGGACCGGGATCACCTCGTGGTGCCGCCCCGCCTCCAGATCCAGACTGACCAGGTCGCCGAGCACGCCCAGCCGCTCCTCGGCGAGCCGAGCCGCTGCCGCCCGCGCGAACGGGGCGTCGATGTCGCCGAGCGGCGGGCCCGCGTGGAGCCGAAGCGCGGCCCGGTACGCCTCGGCCGCCGCCACCGGCTGCCCCGTCGCGCGGAGCCCGCGCCCCCGCCGGGCGAGGCACCGGAACACCTCCACGTCGATGTCGGACGGATCCGCCCGCAGCACATAACCGGTGTCGTGCGTGACGATCCCGATGCCCGGCAGGGCGTGCAGCCATCGACGGACCAGGGAGATCTGGCCGTGCACCTGCGTACGGACCGTCCGGGGCGGCGACTCGCCCCACACCGCGTCGATGATCTGCTCCACCCGCAGCAGCGAGTTCGCCTCCAGGAGCATGAACGCCAGCACCGCGCGCGGTCGCCGGCCGTCCAGCCTCGGGCGGGGATCGGGACCCTCGACGGCGAGCGGGCCCAGCAGTCGGAATCTCATACCGGCCGCGCCGGCTGACGGCGCAGAACACACGAACAAAAGCCCATCAGTCCTCCAGCCCCCGTCTTTCAAGGAGAACGCCAAGCTGCTGTAACCATAGAAGTTGCACGATGCGATGACAATCGTGCGCAGGGTCACGGCCCGCTCCTCGACGATCCGGGGATCTCTCACGGACGCCAGCCCCGGGTGACGAGCGCCGCGCGGATCTCGCGGACCAGGGCGGGGAACTCCCGGTGCAGACGCCGGCCGGTCACGTACAGCACCAGCCAGCCGGCCCCGACGAGCTGGTCGAGCCGTCGCCGGTCGCGGTGCAGCTGGTCGAGGTCGCTGTGCCACTGGCCGTCGTACTCGACGGCGACGCGGAACGCCGGCCAGGCCAGGTCGGGATGCAGGACGAGACCCTCGGGCCCGCGCACCGGATGCCGCGCGACCGGCCGGGGCAGGCCGGCCAGCACCAGGCGTACCCGTAGGTGCGACTCGGGCGGGGACTGCGCCCCCGGGTCGGCCAGGCCGAACACCCAGCGCGCCCGCCGGCCGCCCGGCCGCCCGGCGTCACGGTCGGCCAGCGCGGCCAACCCGGCTCGGCTGACCAGGCCCCTGCGCAGCAGCGTGTCGATGACCGCGACCGCCCGTAGCGGATCGGACCACACCGCCGTCTCCCAGGCGCATTCCGCCGGCCCTCTCCGGGGTGGCCGGCCGAGCGGCCCCGGCTCGCCGTCGGCGGGGCCGGGTGCGTCCGCCGTCAGCGCCGTGCCGCGAGACCCGATGGCGGCGCTGCCCGGGCGGAACCTGCTGCCCGCCGAGCCAGCGGCAGCGACGAGGAGGCCGTTGCGTTCGGGTGCCGACGGAGCATGGTGCACCCGGACGCCGGGCTGGGAGTCGGCCCGGACCGCCGCCGGCAGCACCACGTGCACGGCGTCCTCGAAGCCGGCCGCGTGCTCGACGCCGTGCAGGTACGCCGCCGAGGGTCCGGCGATCACCGCCTCCGGCGGGAGGCGGAGCAGCGCGGCGCGGCAGGCCAGGGTGTGGTCGCGGTCGAGGCGCGCGTCGGCGTAGACGTCCTGCCGGAGCCGGACCCAGGAGGCGCCCCGGAGCTGGTGCCGGGTCAGCAGCCCGCGCCGGACCACGTCCGAGCCGCGGAAGACCTGCCAGGCCAACTCGGGCGGTCGATGGGGATGAGGTGGCATGTCGACCAGCCTGGCGGCGACGGACCGCCGCCCGACACCCCTGTGGACAACCGCGACCGGCCCTGACGCGGCGCCCTGTGGACAACCACCACCGCGCCCGGACGGTGTGTTAACGGCAACGGCACGCGGCTCCCGACCCGCCGGCACCGGGCAACCCCGCCTCGCCGCGCCGGCCCTCAGGACCCGGTCAGGACAGGGCCGCGGCGATCGACTCGGCGGCGGCGGTCACCTGGGCGCCGACCTCGGTGACGTCGAGCGGGGTCAGCGAGACGACCCCGACACTCGCCTCCAGCCCCGGCACCCCGAGCACCGGCGCGGCCACCCCGTACGCCCCGGACTGCAGCTCGCCGCTCGTGCTCACCGGCCCGGCCGCGCCCGTGCGGCCGGCCAGGATGGCCCGCCCGGCCGCGCCCCGCTCCAGCGGGTGCCGCGAGCCCGTCCGGTACGCCACATGGAACGAGGTCCAGCTCGGCTCGACCACCGCGAGGGCGACCCCCTCGCCGCCCTCGACAACGGTCAGGTGAGCGGTCGCCCCGGCCTGTTCGGCGAGCCGGCGCAGGGCGGGCAGCGCCCCCTCGGCGAGCAGCGGCTGGGCCCGCCGGGCCAGGTGCAGCACGCCGGCGCCGAGCCGCAGGCGGCCCTCGCCGTCGCGGCGCAGCATGCCGTGGTCGGTCAGCGCGCCGACCAGCCGGTAGACCGCCGCCCGGCCGATGCCCAGCCGGTTCGCCGCCTCGGTGACGGTCAACCCGCCCGGCGCGTCGGCGACCAGGTGCAGCAGGCGCAGCCCCCGGTCCAGGGTCTGCGCCGTCTCTCCCGCACGTGCCGCCGTGTCCACAGCACGCAGCGTACGACCCGGCTCCGGGGTACCCCGAAATGCGCGGACGGCTACCCTTGTACGGTGACGCTACGCCTGTATGACACCGCCACCCGTTCGGTGCGGGACTTCGTCCCGCGGGAAGCCGGCAAGGTGGGGGTCTACCTGTGTGGTCTCACCCTCCAGGCCCCGCCGCACATCGGCCACCTTCGTTCCGGTGTCAACTACGACGTGCTGCGCCGCTGGCTCACCGCCTCCGGTTTCGAGGTCACCTTCATCCGCAACCTGACCGACATCGACGACAAGGTCCTGGTCAAGGCGATGGAGCAGGAGCGGCCGTTCTGGTCGATCGCGTACGCCAACGAGCAGATCCTGGCCGACTCCTACCGCGCGCTGAACGTGCTGCCGCCGACCTACGAGCCGCGGGCCACCGGGCACATCCCGGAGATGCACGAGCTGATCACCCGGCTGATCGAGACCGGGCACGCCTACCCGGCCACCGACGGGTCCGGCGATGTCTATTTCGACGTGGCCTCCTGGCCGGCGTACGGGTCGCTGTCGGGCCAGTCGCCGGAGGACATGCAGTCCGCCGGGGACGCACCGGAGCGGGGCAAGCGCGACCCGCGCGACTTCGCGCTCTGGAAGGGCGCCAAGCCGGGCGAGCCGGCCGACGCCTACTGGCCGTCGCCGTGGGGCCGGGGCCGGCCCGGCTGGCACATCGAGTGCTCGGCGATGTGCTGGCGCTACCTGGGCCCGGAGTTCGACATCCACGGCGGCGGGCTCGACCTGACCTTCCCGCACCACGAGAACGAGATCGCCCAGTCGCAGGCCGCCGACCTCCCGTTCGCCCGCTACTGGGTGCACCACGGCCTGCTCGGCATCGGCGGCACCAAGATGGGCAAGTCGCTGGGGAACACCCTCGACCTCGACTACGTGGCGTCCCTCGGGGTGCGCCCGGTGGAGCTGCGCTACTACTACGCCGCCGCCCACTACCGGTCCCGCATCGACTACTCGGAGGATGCGCTGCGCGAGGCCGCGGTCGCCTACCGGCGGATCGAGGGCTTCGTGCAGCGGGCCGCCGAGCGGGTCGGCGCCGGGCAGCCCGGCGAGCTGCCGGCGGGCTTCGTCGCGGCGATGGACGACGACCTCAACACCTCGGCCGCCCTGGCCGTGCTGCACGAGGTGGTCCGGGACGGCAACACCGCGCTGACCGCCGGCGACGATGTGACCGTCCGCACGACGCTCGCCGCCACCCGGGCGATGCTGGATATCCTCGGCGTTGACCCCTTGGACCCGGCCTGGACCGGCGGTGGCCGCGCGGACGACCTGCGCGGCGTGGTGGACTCCCTGATCGCGCTCGCCCTTGAGCAGCGCGCCCAGGCCCGCAGCCGCAAGGACTGGGCCGCCGCCGACGCCGTACGCGACCAGCTCAAGCAGGCCGGCGTGGTCGTCGAGGACACCCCCCAGGGCCCCCGTTGGACTATTGGAGAGCAGGACTGATGGCCGGCAACTCGCAGCGCCGTGGCCGGCGACTGACGCCGAAGGCGGGTGCCCCGAAGGGCTCCGGCGGCAAGAACAAGGACTCGCTCACCGGCCGGGGCCGCACCCTCCCCGCCGACGAGCGGCCCTGGCACAAGGCTTACTCGGGCACCGAGAAGCTGCCCCAGCGCACCGCCTGGAAGCAGGACAAGGAGCGCCGCGCGGCGGCCGAGGAGGGGCGCGCCCCCAAGATCGGCCAGCCGGGCAGCAAGGACACCACCTGGGGCAAGGGCGGGGGCCGGGGCGTCCCCGCCGCGAAGGGCCGCGGTGGCAAGCCCGCCGGCCGGTCCGGGCCCCGGGTCGCCCCTGGCCGCAGGGCGAACCCGGCCAAGGACAGCCCGGAGCTGCTGGTCGGGCGGAACCCGGTGCTGGAGTCGCTGCGTGCCCAGGTCCCGGCGACCGCCCTCTACACCGCCCAGGGCATCGACATCGACGACCGGGTCAACGAGATCATCCGCACCGCCGCCGACCGGGGCATCGCGATCCTCGAGATCAGTCGGGCCGAGCTGGACCGGATGACCGGCGGCGTGCTGCACCAGGGCGTCGGCCTCCAGGTGCCGCCGTTCGCGTACGAGCCGTTCGAGGACCTGATGGCGGCGTCGCTGGAGCAGGCCGCCCCGCTGCTGGTCGCGCTCGACGGGATCACCGACCCGCGCAACCTCGGCGCGGTCATCCGGTCGGCCGCCGCGTTCGGCGCGCAGGGCGTCTTCGTACCCGAGCGGCGTGCCGCCGGGATCACCGCGACCGCCTGGCGGACCAGCGCTGGCGCGGCCGCGCGGGTGCCGGTGGCCCAGGTCACCAACCTGACCCGGTCGCTCAAGGCGTGCAAGGACGCCGGCTTCATGGTGGTCGGCCTGGACGCCGACGGGCAGACCGACCTCTACGACCTGGAGGCCGCGGTCGGCCCGCTGGTCGTGGTGGTCGGCTCGGAGGGGCGCGGGCTGTCCCGCCTGGTCGGCGAGACCTGCGACCTGACCGTCAGCATCCCGATGGTGTCCGACGTCGAGTCGCTGAACGCCAGCGTCGCCGCGGCGGTCACCCTCGCCGAGGTCGCCCGCCGCCGCGCCGCCGAGGCGTAACGACGACACGAAAAGGGGCGGTCCGCCGTGGCGGGCCGCCCCTTTTTTTCGCGTACGTCAGATCCGGTTGCCGGTGGCGGCGTGGAAGACGTGGCTGCGGCCGGTGCGCGGCTTGACGAACACGGTGTCGCCCATGTTCGGCATGGTGCGCCGGTCGGTGCGGACCACGAACCGCTCGTTGTGGCCCTCGAGCGCGGCGTGGCCGTAGACGTTGGCGTCGGAGCCCAGGTCCTCGACCAGCTCGACCACGACCGGCATGCCGCCCTCGGTCGGGCTGACCAGGTCGCAGTCCTCCGGACGGAAGCCGACGGTCACCTTGCCGTCGCCGCCCTCGGCGCGGGCCGCCTCGACCTGCTCGCGGGTCAGCGGCACGTTCAGCTCGGCGAACGCGGCGCCGTGCTCGGTCAGCGGCACGGTCTTGATGTTCATGGCCGGGGAGCCCATGAAGCCCGCGACGAAGACGTTGGCCGGGGTGTCGTAGAGCGCCCGCGGGGTGTCCACCTGCTGGAGGACGCCGTCGAGCATGACCGCGACCCGGTGACCCATGGTCATGGCCTCGACCTGGTCGTGGGTGACGTAGACCGTGGTGACGCCCAGCTTGGCCTGGAGCGACGCGATCTGCGTACGGGTCTGCACCCGGAGCTTGGCGTCGAGGTTCGACAGCGGCTCGTCCATGAGGAAGACCTGCGGCTCGCGGACGATCGCGCGGCCCATGGCGACCCGCTGGCGCTGGCCACCGGAGAGCGCCTTCGGCTTGCGGCTGAGGAACTCCTCCAGCTGGAGCAGCCCGGCCGCCTCCTTGACCCGCCGGTCGATCTCCGACTTCGAGGTCTTGCGCAGCTTGAGGGCGAACGCCATGTTCTCGTACACCGTCATGTGCGGGTAGAGGGCGTAGTTCTGGAAGACCATCGCGATGTCGCGGGCCTTGGGCGGGAGGTGGGTGACGTCCCGGTCGTCGATGTAGATCGCGCCGTCGTCGACGTCCTCCAGGCCGGCGAGCATCCGGAGGCTGGTGGACTTGCCGCAACCCGACGGGCCGACCAGGACGAGGAACTCCCCGTCGCCGATCTGGAGGTCGAGCTGGTTGACCGCGGGGCGTTCGGTGCCCGGGTAGATCCGGGAGGCCTTCGCGTAGGTGACCGTAGCCATGGTGGAGCGCTTCCTTTCACCGGCAGGAACGTGCCGGACGATCCGAGTGGAAGGAGCGACCGGCACCCGAGGTGCCGGCCAACGGGCGGTCGACCGGGCAGCCGAGGCCGACCGGACTGTCGTCCGTGTCACTGCACCGTAAACGGGTTTGGCGAGCCTGCCAAGACGGGGGGCAGCCGGTGGGACGGACCGCATACGGCATAACGGTCACTCCGGCACGGTGCGGTATCAATCTCCACCGTCGTGGCCGCGTCCCGGCGTCGATCCGTTGGCCCCGAGGTCAGGAAATTGACGTTTTCCGTGCTCGGGAGCCCTGCCGAACGGGATTTCCGGCCACCGGTCGCTATGCTGACCCCGGACCACACGCCCCTGTAGCTCAGCTGGCCAGAGCACTCGCCTTGTAAGCGAGATGTCGCCGGTTCGATCCCGGCCGGGGGCTCCAATTCCATCAGGCATTTCGCGGCGGTGGCCGCCGCGAGACGGCCGGATGACAGCAACGCTGACCGCAACGCGGTTCATGACAGCCGCCCGTCGAGCTTGCCGAGCGCCTGACGCATCGGACCTGGACGTCGTTGTCACGATGTCCGGCGTCATGCTCACCGAGGATCTCCGCGACCCGACGCACTTCGCCAGCGCCGAGACCACGATTGCGACGAATGTGCTCGGTACCATCCGGGTGATCGACGCGTTCACCCCACACCTCATTGAGCGCCGCGTCGGCACGATCATCACGGTCAGCTCGGGCATCGCCTTCCTGCCGTTCCCGATCGCGCCGACGTACGGCGCGTCCAAGGCGGCCGTGCACGCCTACTCGGAGGCCCTCCGCGCTCAGCTCGTCGGCGCCGGCGTCGAGGTCGCCGAGCTGGTGCCGCCGGCCGTGGCCAGCCATCCGGACATCGCGAGCAGGAATCCGCACGCCCTGGACCTCAACGACTACCTCGACGAGGTGATGGGCATGCTGTCCGAGCAGCCCACCCCGCACGAGATCCTGGTCAAGGGCGTGCTGACGCACCGCTGGGCCGAGCGCGACGGCACCTACGCCGAGTTGGTCGCCCAACGCTCGAAGGCGCTGGCCGGCCTCCCCGGCCGCTGATCCCGGCGCGACCCTGACGAATGTCCCGTCGGTGCGGGGCGGAGGCGTGCACACCCCCGCCCCGGACCGTCGCCGTCAGCCCCAGTTCTGCGGGGCCGGCTGCCGGGTGGTGGCGTTGATCCGGTTGAAGAAGTTGGTGGTGGCGATCCAGAGCACCAGCGCCGCCAGTTCCTTCTCCCCGAAGTGCCTGGCCGCCTCGTCCCACACCGCGTCCGGCACGGCGTCGCTCCGGTCGGCGAGCCGGGTCGCGTGCTCGGCCAGGTCGAGGGCGGCCCGCTCCGCGTCGGTGAAGTACGGCGTCTCGCGCCAGGCCGCCACCGCGAAGAGCCGCTCCTCGGTCTCGCC
The DNA here is from genome assembly GCF_003013775.1 of Micromonospora sp. MH33. Classification (NCBI taxonomy): domain Bacteria; kingdom Bacillati; phylum Actinomycetota; class Actinomycetes; order Micromonosporales; family Micromonosporaceae; genus Micromonospora; species Micromonospora sp. MH33. The sequence continues at coordinate 7,310 of NZ_MUYZ01000053.1, read as the reverse complement.
GTTCTTCCGCGCGCCCCGCGCGCCGGAGTCGACGCAGGCGCTGCACCCGTTGATCTGGCTGGCCCGCAGGTGGACCAGTTCCAGGGTGGTGCCCGGCACGCCGGCCGAGAACGCGGACTTGTAGAGCAGGTTGACCGCCTTCGCGGCGTCCGGGAGGAGGGCTGCCGGGTTCTGGATGCGAGCCTCGAGAGACATTTTCATCCGTCCTGTCCTGTTAGGCTGGCCGGCGTTCGCCGCGCGGCCGCTGTCGTCGTCCGTCACCGGGTTGTCGAGGGCGGGACCGGCGGCGTGACAGATGTGACGGCGGTCACCCGAGGCCGTGGGGGATGGCGAGGCCGTGAGCGACACCGACCTGTTGGTCCGCAGCTTCGAGGAGCAGCGCCCGCGCCTGCGCGCGGTGGCCCAGCGGATGCTCGGTTCCGGCGCCGAGGCCGACGACGCTGTGCAGGACACCTGGCTCCGGCTGAGCCGCGCCGACGTGGACGCCATCGACAACCTGCCCGGGTGGCTGACCACCACGGTCGGCCGGGTCTGCCTGGACCGGCTGCGCTCCGCCAGCAGCCGGCACGAGGAGGCCACCGACGAGGCGGGGGACGGGCCGGCGGGGGAGGCGGTCGGCCGGCGGGACCCGGAGCAGGAGGCGCTGCTCGCCGAGTCGGTCGGCCAGGCGCTCCAGGTGGTGCTGACCACCCTCGGCCCGACCGAGCGGCTGGTGTTCGTGCTGCACGACATGTTCGCCGTCTCCTTCGAGGAGATCGCGCCGGTGGTGGACCGCACCACCCCGGCGGTCCGGCAGATCGCCAGCCGGGCCCGCCGCCGGGTACAGACCCGGTCGGCCGACCCGGTCGCCGACCCCGCTCGCCAGCGCCGGGTGGTCGAGGCGTTCCTCACCGCGTCCCGCGAGGGTCGCTTCGACGACCTGGTCACCCTCCTCGATCCGTACGTGGTGCTGCGCGCCGACGCCGCCGCGGTGCGGATGGGCGGAACCGCGGAGTCGCGCGGCTCCTCGGTGGTGGCCGACTTCTTCAACGGCCGCGCCGAGGCCGCCGTCCCCGCGTTCGTGGACGGGCTGCCCGGCGCGGTGGTCGTCGTGGACGGCCGGACCCGCCTCGCGCTCAGCTTCACGGTCACCGACCGGATCATCGGCATCGAGGTGGTGGCCGACCCCGAGCAGCTCCGGGAACTCGACCTGGTGGTCGGGTGAGCCGGGCGGTCGAGGAGTCGAACCGGGCGATGCTGCGCGCCCGGGACGCCATGGACCGGGCGTACGCGGAGCCGCTCGACGTGCCGGCGCTGGCCCGGATCGCGCACGTCTCGGCGGCGCACTTCATCCGTACCTTCCGGGCCACCTTCGGCGAGACCCCGCACCGCTACCTGCAACGGCGGCGCGTGGAGCGGGCCATGTACCTGCTGGTGCAGACCGACCAGCCGGTCACCGAGATCTGCCACCTGGTCGGCTTCGGCAGCCTCGGCACCTTCAGCCGGACGTTCCGCGACATCGTCGGTGAGTCACCGTCGGCCTACCGGCGGCGCAAGGTGACGCCGGTGGCCGTGCCGAGCTGCTTCACCATGGCGTGGATGCGGCCGAGCGCGGCGGTCACCGGCCGCGAACGCGACGACGCACGCTGACCCAGGGCCGGTCACCGAGCCGGGTCCGCCGGATCCAGCGCAGCGCGGCCAGCCGGCCCTTGCCGGGGGCGAACCCGTCACTTTTGGATAAGCAGCAGGTCAGCGGGCTGCTCTAGCGTTCCTGGCATGACGATGACCTCGATTTCCCGCTCCCAGATCTACGTCCTCGACCAGGACGAGGCGCTCGACTTCTACGTCGGCAAGCTCGGCCTTGAGGTGAACACCGACCAGGACCTCGGCTTCATGCGGTGGCTCACGGTCAACGTGCCGGGCGACCCGGAGCACGAGATCCTGCTGGAGAAGCCCGGCCCGCCGGCCCTCGACCCGGCCACCGCCGAGCGGGTCCGCGAGCTGCTGACCAAGGGCGCGATGAGCGGCTGGCTCTGCCTGACCACCGACGACGCCCGCAAGTCGTACGAGGACCTGGTGGCCAAGGGCGTGGACGTGACCGACGAGCCGACCGAGCGGCCGTACGGGATCGACTTCGGGATCCGCGACCCGTTCGGCAACCGGATCCGCATCGGCCAGATGCACCCGGGCGCCTGACCGGCGGGACCGCGCGGTCGGGAGCGGGCGACTAGTCTCGCCTCTCCCGACCGCGGAGGTGACCCGAGTGCCCAGCCGACTGCTCTACCTGGTCCGGCACGCCGAGCAGGACCGGCCGGAGGAGGAGGCGGACACCGGCCTGTCGGCGCGTGGCCGCCGGCAGGCGACGCTGCTGGGCGAGCGGTTGCGCGGCACCGACTTCGCCGCCGTCCACCACGGGCCGGCCCGTCGCGCCGCGGAGACGGCCGCGCTGGTCGCCGCCGCACTGCCGGGTGTCCCGGTGTACGAGGACGACCGGGCCGGGGACCACATGCCGCACGACACCGACCCGGCCGGCCTGCCCGAGCCGTACGCGGCCTTCCTGGCCGGGTTCACCGAGCGGGAACGACTCGACGGGCCGCGCGTGACGGCGGAGGCCGTGGCCCGCTTCGCGACCGCGCCCGCCGAGGGCGACGTACGCGAGTTGATCGTCACCCACAACTTCCTGGTCGCGTGGCTGGTCCGGCACGCGCTGGAGGCCCCGGTACGCCGCTGGATCGGCCTGAACCACCAGAACGCCGGCCTGACCGTGATCCGCTACACCCCCGGCGGTCCACCCACCCTGATCGCCCTCAACGACGTGGCCCACCTCCCCCCGGACCTCCGCGCCACCGGCCTTCCCCCGGCCTACCGCCTCTGATCCCCGAGCCCCGCCGTCGATCATGAGGTTGCCGGCGTCGAAGCCGACATCCCGCGCCGCCAACCTGATGATCGACCAGGCGGGATCAGGCGGCGAGCAGCTTGACGACGGCTTCGGCCAGGGCGCGGGCGGACTGGGGGTTCTGGCCGGTGGCCAGGCGACCGTCGACCACGACCTGCTCGGTGAAGTTGGGGCCCGGGACGTGCTGGGCGCCGGCCTCGGTCAGCTTGTCGGCGAGCAGGAACGGGACCTCCCCGGTGAGGCCGACCGCCGCCTCCTCGTCGTTGGTGAAGCCGGCCACCCGCTTGCCGGCGACCAGGTGCGAGCCGTCGGAGAGCTTCAGGTTCACCAGCGCCGACGGGCCGTGGCAGACGGCGGCCACGACCCCGCCGCGCTCGTAGATCGAGCGGGCGATCCGCGCCAGGTCCGGGTCGTCGGGGAAATCCCACATGGTGCCGTGGCCGCCGGCGAAGAGGATCACGTCGTACCCGGTCGGGTCGACGTCGGCGGCCTTCGGGGTGTCCGCCACCCCGGCGGTGGCGAGGAAGTCGTTCTGGGTCTGGTCGTTCTCGTCCCGGCCGTCGAGCGGCGGCTGTCCGCCGGCCACCGAGACGAGGTCGACCTGGTAGCCGGCGGCCCGGAAGACCTCCCACGGCTCCGCGGCCTCGCCCACGTAGAAGCCGGTTCGGCGGCCGGTCCGGCCCAGCTCGGAGTGACTGGTCAGTGCGATGAGTGCTCGAGTCATGCCGACCATGCTGGCGCGCGGATCCATAGCTGACCAATAGGTGAAGCTGGCATCGGCGATAGGTTTACTGATGTGAAGGTGTCCCTGGACCTGCTCCGCAGCTTCCTCGCCGTGCACCGGTCGGGGTCGATCACCGGAGCGGCGGAGCTGCTCGGGCTGGCCCAGCCCACGGTGACCGCCCAGCTGCGCGCGCTGGAGGAGGCGGTCGGCCGGCCGCTCTTCGAGCGGCTGCCCCGGGGCGTCACCCCGACCGCCGCCGGGAACGAGCTGGCCCGCCGGGTCGCCGACCCGCTGGACCGGCTCGCCGCTGTGCTGGCCGAGGACCCGAGCACGGCGTACCCCCGGACGGTGTTCCTCGGCGGGCCGGCCGAGTTCCTCGCCGAGCGGGTGCTGCCGGCGCTGGCCGGTCCGGTCGCCGACGGTCTGGAACTGCGCGTCTCGGCCGGCCTGCCGGAACGGCTGGTGGACGACCTGGTGGCCGGGCGGCTCGACCTGGCCGTGACCAGCGTGCGCCCGCGCCGCCGGGGGGTGGCCGTGGAGCCGCTCTACGACGAGGAGTTCGTGCTGGTCGCGGCGCCGGCCTGGGCCGGGCGGCTGCCCGACCCGGTCACCGCCACGGCGCTGCGCGACGTGCCGCTGGTGGCGTACGGCGAGGAGGCCCCGATCCTGCGCCGGTACTGGCGGACCGTCTTCGACACCCGGCTCACCCGGACGCCCAGCCTGGTCGTGGCGGACCTGCGGGCGGTCCGGGCGGCGGTGGTGGCGGGCGCCGGGGTGAGCGTGCTGCCGACGTACCTCTGCCGGGGTGAGCTGGCGTCCGGCGCGCTGCGGGCGCTGCTCGCGCCGCCGGTGCCCCCGCTCAACACGCTCTTCCTGGCGGCCCGGCCGGGGGTCACCGGCCGGCGCGAGGTCCAGGCGGTGCGGCGGACGCTGCTGGCGGCGGCAGCCGACTGGTGAGGACCGGGGATCAGCCGGTGGCGCGGGTGAGCAGGTCGACCACGGCGGCGGTGGCGGGCGGCGGGGTGGCCTGGGGTGGGCAGTCCACGTAGCTCGTGGTGGTCGGGCCAACGGTGAGCTGGTAGCTGAACGCGTCCGCGCACATGGTCGCCGGGACGGTGGCGGCGGCCTCGGCGGCCAGCCGCGAGTCGGCGGCGAGTTGCCGCAGCCGGTCGAGGTCGGCGGCGCTGAGCTGGCCGGTACGGGAGGCGCCGGTCCGGTCGACCCGGGTCCATCCGCCGTCGGGCCGCACGGTGACGGTGTCCTTGAGTCCGACGATGCCGCCGGACTTCGTCAGCACCACCGGCACGCCCGGCGCGGCGGTGGTCGGGGCCGGGCCGGGCGACGCGGGGGCGCCGCCGTTCTGGGCGCAGCCGGCGAGCGGGGTGAGAAGCGCGGCGAGGAGGGTCGCCGCGACAGGGGTGGCTCTCATGCCGATCGGACGCACGACGGAGCCACCCGGTTCCGACACGCTGCGCCGCCTCATCCGAACGGACAGTGTCTCCGGCAGGAAAGCGCTCGCCCTCTTTCACCTTCTTCGATGTATCGCTATATCTACATCAGTGACTACCCCCGTCACAACTTCCCCCCTTCAGGAGGGCCCGTGAAGAGATCCGTCGCCGCCGTCAGCGCAGCGCTGCTCACCAGCGGCGTGCTGACCTGCGTCACCACCACGGCGTACGCGGCAACCCCGAGCGTCCCGACCCCCGAGTCCGCCGTAACCCGTGCGGACAGCCTGCTCCGCGCCAACCCCGGTGCCGTCCAGGGCGCCAGCGGAGAGGCGTACCAGGCCGTCCGCACGAAGGTGGACCCGTCCGGAGCCACCCACACCCGGTACGCGCGGACCTACCACGGCCTGCGCGTCTACGGCGGCGACTTCGTCGTGCACACCGCGCCGAACGGCACGATGGCCGGGACCTCGGTCGGCCTGGTCGCGCCGCTCACGCTGAACACCACGGCCAAGGTCGGCTCGGCCGCCGCCAAGGCGAGCGCGCGCAAGGCGTTCTCCGGCTCGCTCACCTCGGTGGGCGCCCCCGAGCTCTTCGTCGACGCCAGCTCCGGCACCGGCCGGCTGGCCTGGGAGACCGTTGCCAGCGGCTGGAAGGCGGACAAGCAGACGCCGTCCAAGCTGCACGTGGTCACGGACGCGACCACCGGCAAGGTGCTCGGTTCCTACGACGAGATCGAGACGGTGGTCGGCAGCGGCCAGGGCATCTACACCGGCACGGTCAGCATCGACACGACGCTCTCCGGCAGCACCTACCAGATGGTGGACCCGTCGCACGGCAACGGCCGTACCTGCGACATGAACAACACCACCGGCGGCACCTGCACCACCTTCACCGACCCCGACAACAACTGGGGCAACGGCACCAACTCGAACCGGCAGTCCGCCGGCGTCGACGCCCACTTCGGCGCGGCGAAGACCTTCGACTACTTCAAGGACACGCACGGCCGCAACGGCATCTTCGGCAACGGCACGGGCGTGCCGAGCCGGGTGCACTACGGCAGCAACTACGTCAACGCCTTCTGGGACGGCTCCCAGATGACCTACGGCGACGGCTCGGGCAACTCCCGTCCGCTGGTCTCGCTCGACGTCGCCGGCCACGAGATGAGCCACGGTGTCACCGAGGCGCTCGCCGGCCTGGTCTACTCCGGTGAGTCCGGCGGCCTCAACGAGGCCACCAGCGACATCTTCGGCAACATGGTGGAGTTCTACGCCGCCGCGCCGAGCGACCCGGGCGACTACCAGGTCGGCGAGAAGATCAACATCAACGGCAACGGCACGCCGCTGCGCTACATGTACAACCCGTCGCTGGACGGCTCGTCCGACTCCTGCTGGTCGACCAGCACCAAGAACAAGGACGTGCACTACTCCTCCGGCGTGGCCAACCACTTCTTCTTCAACCTCGCCGAGGGCACCGGCTCCACCGCGTACGGCACGTCGCCGGTCTGCGGCTCGGCGCCGGCGGTGACCGGCATCGGTCGCGCCAAGGCGGAGAAGATCTGGTACCGGGCGCTCGACGTGTACTTCACCTCGAACACCTCGTACGTCAACACCACCACCCCGTCGAACACCGCCCGGGCCTACACCCTCAAGGCGGCGACCGACCTGTACGGCAACTGCTCCACCGAGTACAAGACCGTCCAGGCGGCGTGGACCGCGGTGAACGTGGCCGGCAACGACGCGCCCTGCGGCTCCACCGGCAACGACTTCTCCGTCTCGCTCTCCCCGACCTCCGGCTCGGTGACCGCGGGCGGTTCGGTCTCCACCACCGTCGCCACCGCCACCACCAGCGGGACCGCGCAGACCGTGACGTTCTCCGCGTCCGGCCTGCCGAGCGGCGCCACCGCGTCGTTCAACCCGTCCTCGGTGACCTCCGGCGGCTCGTCCACGCTCACCATCGCCACCACGGCGAGCACCCCGTCCGGCACCTACCCGGTGACCGTCACCGGCGCCGGCGCGGTGAGCCACTCGGCGACCTACACGCTGACCGTCACCGGTGCCGGCGGCTGCACGGGGGCCGGCCAGAAGCTCGGCAACCCGGGCTTCGAGTCGGGTAACACGGTCTGGTCGTCCAGCTCGGGCGTCATCGGCCAGTACGGCTCCAGTGGACAGCCGCCGCGTACCGGCACCTGGAACGCGTGGCTGGACGGCTACGGCAGCACCCACACCGACACGCTGTCCCAGTCGGTGAGCCTGCCGGCCGGCTG